>JAAXUP010000102.1 GCA_013335935.1 Eubacteriaceae bacterium
ATCAGCTGACGCTTATACTCATGGATCCGCTTGACCTGTACGTCAAAGATGGAATATGGGTTGACTTTTATCCCTTTCGTGTCGTAAATGTATCTTGCCAGTTTTTGCTTATTGATATGCTTTATGCTGGATATTTTTCTAAGTACCTCGTGATCATCGCTGTATTTTAAGAGTTCCCTGAGCACCAGGGGATCTTTTTTAAATCTGTCGCCGATCAGTTCTTCAATAAGATCTGACAGCTCGGGATTTGAGGTCATAAGCCAGTATCTATGTATGATTCCATTGGTTTTATTATTGAATTTTTCAGGATAAATATCGTAAAAATGCTTCAGTTCTCTGTTCTTCAGGATGTCCGAATGAAGTCTGGCCACTCCGTTGATGCTGTGGGAGCCAGCGATGGCAAGATTGACCATTCTGACCGTACCATGATTAATGATGGAAAGCCGGTCAATGGACTCAGCTGCAGATATTTTTTTCTCCTCCCGGAGGGTGAATAGAAACCGGTTGTTGATTTCCTCTGTGATCTGCCAGATCCTTGGAATAACATCCCTGTAGAGATTGTTGTCCCACTTTTCCATGGCTTCTTCCATGATGGTATGGTTGGTGAAGGCGCAGGTTTTAACAGTGATTTCCCATGCCTCATTCCATTCCAGCCCATAACTATCCATGAGGATCCTCATTAATTCAGGAATCGCCATTACCGGATGGGTATCATTGATATGGATCTGCACATATTTATGGAAATCCATAATGGGTAGTTCAAGTTTCTTGAATTTTCTAACGATATCCTGAACACCTGCCGATACAAGAAAATATTCCTGTTTCAGCCGCAGTTTTTTTCCTTCGTAGTAGGTGTCATCCGGGTAAAGTAGCTGACAAATACTCTTGGCTTCATTGATCCTGTGGAAAGCGCCATCCAGATTGCCCTTGGCGTATTCCCCAAAATCCAGATCATCGATGCTTACCGCTGACCACAGCCTCAGGGTATTGACATTGCCATTCAAATATCCTATTACCGGTGTATCATAGGGTACCGCTTTGACGGTATCATAATCCACATGGGTAAAGATCAGATCATCCCCAAAGCCGCTGACATCGATCCTTCCTCCGAATCTGACCTCAAGCTCCTCAGAAGGACGCTGATATTCCCAGACGTTCTCTTCCGCAAGCCAGTTATCCGCCTCTTCCACCTGATAACCGTTGACGATTTTCTGTCGGAACAGACCTTTTTCATACCTCAGGCCGTATCCATGCCCCGGCATCCCAAGACAGCTCAGGGAATCGAGAAATGCGGCTGCCAGTCTTCCAAGACCGCCGTTTCCAAGTCCAGGGTCAGGCTCAACATCGAAAACATCTGCGATGCAGATATCATTGTCTGCCAGATATTCTCTGGCGATTTCATAGATTCCAAGATATTCCAGATATTTCTGCATGAACTTTCCGGTGAGGAATTCCATTGAAAAATAATAGACGGATTTCGCTTTGTTAGCCTCCTGGAGCTTATTGGTATCTGCCCAGGGTTTTCCCGTATATTCTCTGACCAGATTCCCCAGGGTATAATAAAGATCCCTGTGATCGGCCTGAGTCAGGTCCTTCCCTGCGCTGGTAAATAGATTTCTCTCGAAATCTTTGATGAATGATTCTTTATTTAACATTATATTTTCCACCTCATGAATTATGCAAATCTTCGTATAGCTTTTTATATTTTTTGGACGATTCTGCCCAGTCGTTTTTAGATTTCATTGCCTGCTTGATGATTTCATTCCAGATTGTTTTATTTTTGTAGAAATGAAGGGCTTCCTTGAGCTTAAACAGCATATCGTGGGCATTGTAATTGATAAAGCTGAAGCCGTTGCCTTCACCTGTGTTTTGATCGTAATTGCTTACCGTGTCCTGAAGACCGCCAACCTGTCTTACCACCGGAACCGTACCGTATCGGAGGGCAATCAGCTGACTGATGCCGCAGGGTTCAAACATTGAAGGCATCAGGAAGATATCTGCGCCTGCATAGATTTCGTGGGCCTCCGTTTCATTGAAATATATTCTTCCCGCCATTTTGTTGGGATATTTGTATTCAAAATATTTCATGGCATCTTCGTATTTCTTATCTCCAGTGCCCAAAACGACGAACTGCACTTCATCCTGGAGAAGTTCATCAAGAATGTGGGCAACCAAATCAAGCCCCTTATTTGCCACCAGTCTTGTGACCATGGCGATCATAGGAATGTCTCCGTCAACTGTCAGACCGAATTTCTTCTGCAGGTGTTCCTTGTTCTGCTTTTTCCGGGTAAAGGATCTCAGATCATAGTTCACTGGGATGTAAGGATCTTTCCCAGGATTATGTTCAGTATAGTCTATTCCATTGACGATGCCAACCAGTTTGTTTTCATTTTGACGGATGATGCCGTCAAGCTGCTCGCCGAAAAAAGGATATTTGATTTCATCCGCATAGCTTTCGGAAACTGTTGTGAGGGCATCTGAATAGACGATCCCTGCTTTCATGAAGTTTACATTGTCGTAGAATTTAAGGCCATCCTCATGGAAATAGTCGGTGGACAGTCCCATGATCTCTCCCAGCATGACAGGATTGAATATCCCCTGGTACTTCAGGTTATGAATGGTGTATACCGTTTTAATATTGTGATAGAATTCATCCCCCAGGGCGAAATCCTTGATGTATAAATTCACCAGGGCAGAATGCCAGTCATTGGTATGGATGACGTCAGGCTTGAAGCCGATCACCTTCCCCAGCATGGCTACTGCTTTCGAGAAGAAAGTGAATCTTTCCCCATCGTCAAAATATCCGTAGAGGCCATCCCTTTTAAAATAGAATTCATTATCGATGAAATAGTAGATCACACCGTTCAGTTCATATTTATAAACGCCAGCATACTGCTTTCTCCAGCCCAGATCAACGTTATATTCAGCAACCTTGACCATGTCCTTTCTATACTCCGGCTTTATTTTAGAGTAAAGGGGAAGAACCACTCTCGCGTCGATCCTGCTTTTCTTCAGTGCTGCGGGCAAGGATCCTGCAACGTCGGCTAAGCCTCCTGTTTTAATAAATGGCACTGCCTCCGAGGCAACGTATAAAACCTTCATATTTCGCTCTCCTGTCTGATGATATAATCTTTTTCTATTACGTAAGGAACTGTGCTGCTTCCGGCGATTTCGACCCTTTTGCCGATATTTGTATTTTTATCCAAAATGGCATTTACAACAACCGCATTGTCCGCGATGATGCATTTTTGCATGATCACTGCATTTTTCACGATGGCGTTTTTACCGACTTTGACTCCCCTGAAAATTATGGAGTTTTTGACGGAGCCTTCGATGATGCACCCATTGGCTATCAGGGAATTATTTACCTTTGCGGTTTCCTTGTAGTTCGTGGAGGGCTCATCCTTGGAATTTGTAAGAATGGGTCCGTGAGAATAAAACAGTTCCTTGTAAATATCGCTGTTTAAAAGGCTCATGTTGGCATCATAGTAGTTCTTTGCATTTTTCAGGCAGAATACATGTCCTTCATGTCTATAGGTGTTGATTTTGGCTTTTCCCCTGTTTACCAGGAGAGCCTCCTTGAGGTAATTGGCATTACCCTTCTCAATGGCTTCCCGCACGATCCTGAAATATATCTCTTTTTTTATAAAAACCGTACCCAGATAGAGGTTGAATTCCTCTTCTGTCCCCAGGTTGGTTCCCAGATTGATCAGTACTCCATCATCGTCGATATACAGTTTATCGTTGTTGATGTATCTCCCGGTGGGATCTTTAGTCCGGGTGTAAATCATGGTGACATCTGCATCTGTTTCAATAAAGTGTTTATATGCCGCATCCAGATCGACTTTGGCCAGGACACTGGTGTTGGCGACCATGATATTTTCTTCTTTTGACGCTCTAAAAAACTGTTCGTTATTGTGGAATTGGGCAATATTTCCAAGTCTTCTGTAGGTTGCGTCATTATCATACAACGGCGGGAAAATAAAGAGTCCTTTGAATCTTCTATTTAATTCCCATGGTTTTCCATTACCTATATGATCCATTACCGATCTTATTTTGGTTCCCGTAAAGACCCCTACGGATTGTATATCGTGATTTACCATTGATGAAAGTATAAAATCAATAACCCTGTATCTCCCGCCAAATGGAAGCATGGCAGCCGGTCTGTTTTTACACAATACGCCAAAGCCATAATCATTGTTGCTGAAACTAATTACTCCTAAACAATTTTCCATGACTGCATCCCCCTTCTATTCAATTATAATGCTGTCTTCTGTAATCAGATAAACATGGCCGTCATCCACGAGTCCAATAACTTTGTCTCCGCTTACAACCATATGCTCCATAATAACCGCATTATTAATAACTGCACCTTCTTCGATCACTACATTGGAAAGCACGACACAGTTGTTTATGACAGCTCCCTTGTTAACGGTAACTTCACTGAAAAGAACGGAATTATTGACCTCTCCATCTATAATGCAACCTTCCGTCACCATGGAATTTACCACCTTTGCGTGATGGGAAATAAACTGGGGAGGCAGATTTTTATTCCGGGTATAGATCCTCCATGACCGGTCGTAGAGCTGAAGCCTGTCGTCATCTTTCAGGAGATCCATGTTGGCTTCCCAATAGCTTTTGATAGTTCCTACATCCTTCCAGTATCCGTCAAAGGTCCAGGCATACATTTTGTTGTGCTCCGCAAGCATCATGGGTATGATATCATGTCCAAAATCGTTGGTGGAGTCGATGTTTTGCACATCCTTCAAAAGGTAGGCCCGAAGCGCGTCCCAGTTGAAAATGTAGATCCCCATGGAAGCCAGGTTGCTTTTGGGTTTTTCCGGTTTTTCAGCAAACTCGACGATCTTGCCGTTTTTGTCGGTTTCCATGATCCCAAACCTTGATGCCTCGTCCCAGGGGACTTCAATGACTGCAATTGTTGCATGGGCCCCTTTTTCGATATGATGATCCAGCATTTTCATGTAATCCATTTTGTAAATGTGGTCCCCGGATAAAATCAGCACATATTCAGGATTTAGGTTGTCGATAAAATTCATGTTTTCATAAATAGCATTTGCTGTGCCTTTGTACCATCTTCCCCCTGCCTCATTCATATAGGGAGGCAGCACTCGTAAACCTCCGGTGTCTCTGTCAAGATCCCATGCCGTCCCGATTCCCAGGTGGCTGTTCAAAAGGAAGGGTTTATATTGGGTCAGTATACCGATATCCACTATGCCGGAGTTAGCGGCGTTGCTTAAAGGAAAGTCGATGATTCTATATTTCCCGCCAAATGGCACAGCAGGTTTAGCTACATTTGCTGTCAGCGCCCTAAGTCTTGAGCCCTGTCCACCAGCAAGCAGCATGGCAACGATTTTTTCTTTTTTCATTCTTTTGCCCTCCTTAATTATTGTATTTAGTGGCTAGCGACTAGCTGTTAGCAGTTGGCTGTTAGCAGTTGGCTGTTAGCATCTTGCTAAATGCTATTCACCCAGTCGCTAACCACTGTTATTCTTTGATCTTTAAAATGATTCCGCCCAGTGCTGGGATGTCCACCCTCAGGGAGTATGGCCTTCCATTCCAGGATTCTTTAGTGGTCTTGTAGGTTTTGATCCTTGGAAGTGTGCCGCCAAATTTAGCCTGGGAGGTGTTTATTAAAGTCCTGTAGGTGCCTTCCTTACAGACGCCAACGGGATAAATCTTTCTTTCAACCGGAGTGAAGTTAAAGGCGCATATGACCCGTTCCCCTGCTTTATTGATTCGTTCAAAGGTCAGGATGCTTTCCTGGTGATTCTCATGTTCGATCCAGTCAAAGCCATCGAAGCTGACATCCTGTTCGTAGAAGCAGTTTTCCGATTTGTAAAGCTTATTGAGTTCGGCAACGAAGACCTGCATCTTCTGATGGAGCTCGTATTCCAGCAGGTGCCAGTCAAGTTCCTGCCACTCGTTCCATTCAATGAACTGTCCGAATTCCCCGCCCATGAATACCAGTTTTTTACCGGGGTGGGCGTACATATAGAGGAACAAAAGTCGGAGATTGGAGAATTTATCCTCGTAAAAGCCCGGCATTTTATCCAGGAGAGATTTTTTCCCATGGACGACCTCGTCGTGGCTTAAAGGGAGCACATAGTTTTCCGAGAAGGCATAGGAAATGGAAAAGGTAAGCGCATTCTGGTTGCCTTTTCTAAATAAGGGATCCTGCTCGATATATTCAAGGATGTCATTCATCCATCCCATATTCCATTTGTAGTTGAAGCCTAAGCCTCCATCATGGACAGGCTTGGTCACAAGAGGCCATGCGGTGGATTCCTCGGCAATCATCATGGTATTTGGGTATTGCTCAAAAATAACCGTATTGAGCTTCTTGATGAAGTTGATGGCATCGTAGTTCTCATAGCTGCCGTCCTGATTTTTCAAATCCTTCCCTGCGAAGTTCAGATAGAGCATGTAGGCGACCGCGTCGATCCGAATACCGTCGATATGGTAATAATCGTGCCAGTAGAGGGCGTTTGATACCATAAAGCTCATGACTTCCG
>JAAXUP010000103.1 GCA_013335935.1 Eubacteriaceae bacterium
GCTCTTCCGATCTCTGAGCTTTGTGGAGCGCTTCAATATTTTCTTGAGATATCAGTTTTTTACTGTCCAGAAGTGTCCCGTCCAGATCGATGGCGATGAGTTTGTAGGGCATGGTATTACCTCCGTAGGGTGGTTGGTGAAAAGCTTAAGTGCAGTTAGGTGAATAGCAATTAGCTGATAGCGAGGTGGTTGGGTAGTTGGGTGGTTGGGTGGTTAGCCGTTAGGTGATTAGCGAAAAAGCACAAAACATTAGCAAATCAGCAGGGTTATGCATTTCGGGCGAACACTGATTGCCCCTACAATGCGAATGTACTCATGAACAGCAATCTAACAGCTAATAGCTAGATGCTAAAGACTATCCAATTTTCTCGAGCCAAAAGCTTTTTTTCGTGATAGTGAGGCTGATGAGCAGGCATAAATGCCTAACCACCTTTTTTTAAATCACCTTTAGAAGCTTCAGTGCCTTTGCTACCCCGGCATTTTCATTGGTGTCGGTGGTCATGTTAGCAAATTCTTTTACACTGCTTATGGCATTACCCATTGCAATTGAGAGACCTGACTTCTCAAACATGCTAATGTCGTTGCCTCCGTCACCTATGGTTATGATTTCTTCCATTTTTATATTATAGTGATTGGCAATTTTGTTGACTCCTATACCTTTTGTTGCTGAAATGTCCATAATCTCGATATAATCATATTCGGGCCTCAAAACGCAAAACTTTATGTGATCAAGCTTATTCCAAATTTTAGACAGCCTATTTTCTCCAGTTTCATAAATATCCATTTTAATAATTTTCTCATTTTCCAGAATATCCTTTATTTCATCGATATGATGAAATATGCTTTTTGACAGGATAACACTATTTTTTACCATTTTATTATCTGAATAGTAGGCGTTGTAAAAGTTAAGATTGCGATAATAATAGTTGTGATGCTCAGTGATGATATTATAATCCAAATCTAATTCTTGACACAGGTATGCATATTTAAAAACCTCGTCATTATCAATATAGAGCTTCTCTTCATAATTTTCATAGGCGATAGCTGCTCCGTTACTGCCAACAAATTCAGCATGCATATCGATAGCTGCCGCATATGAGTAAGCGGATTCAATGACTCTCCCTGTTGAAAATACGACTTTTAATCCGTTCATCTGCGCTTTAAAAAGCGCTTCAATATTTTCATCAGGAATAATCTTATTTCTATCCAAAAGCGTACCGTCCATATCCACGGCTAGCATCTTATATTTCTTATTCATCAAATACCTCCATATTAGATCTAATTTTATTATTATAACATATTTTGTCAATTGTATCAAGTGCCACATCCGGTGTTCATATGAACACTCATCCTTGCAATCACATCGTCTTCGACGCTGTTCTTGTATTCCAGGAAAATTTGGTCCCCAGCAAGCTAGACGAATTTTCCTTTACAATCACATCGTCTTCGACGCTGTTCTTGTATTCCAGGAAAATTTGGTCCCCAGCAAGCTAGACGAATTTTCCTGGAATACATAAAAGCTCCCCGAAGGGAGCTTAATGTGAATTATATAGGCTATTTGATTTTTTTGTTTGGCTGAAATATCCAGTTAACGAAGGTCAGGTTCACTGTTTCACCGCTGCCAACTGTAATGCTTGCACCGTTTGCCGCATTCCCATCGTTATCACCGATGATCTCTTTTAATACAAATTTGTTGTTTGTTAGTTCCGTAATCAGATAGGTTCCCGGAGATAAATGATCATAGGTAGCTGTTGTCGTTTCTGATATATTCTGATCACTTCCGCCATTTTTCTGAACTACAAAGATGGTAGGGTCGACAATTTCGTTTCCTTTCCAATTCAAAACATTTTTTGTAACATTGATTGTTGCCCAAGGAAGTACCGTTACTGTTCGCTGTACGGAAATCGCTGTATTGCCAGCAACATCTGTGTAGCTGTAGGTAAGGGTATAATTCCCCGGTGTCAGTACATCAACTGTACCTACACCACTGATTGAGCCTGTACCATCTACTGCATCGGTCCAGGTTGCCTGAGGATCAACAAATGCAACCCCATAAGGTATATTGAGAGGGTCATTACCGTTCAAAGTAATCACTGGTGCTGTGGTATCCTGTACGGTAATGTTGAAGGTCATGGAATCAGCGATATTTCCTGCTGTATCTGTCGCATTGCAGGTTACCTGTGTAATCCCAAGTGGAAATTGTGATCCTGATGCAGGACTTGAATTGACAGTTACAGTGACATCCACATTATCTGTTGCTGAAGGTGAAAAATTCACAATCGCACCAGCGCCACTGGTTGCTTCTACTGTCATATCACCCAGTTGGGCAATTACAGGTTTTTGGGTATCAAGAATATTAGCCGTTCTTGTGACCTGTACAGCCGGATTGCCTGCTGCATCTGTATAATTATAGGTTACGATATACGTTCCCGGTATGGCTGTGTTCACAGTATCTCCGCCAATGACAGCACCACCTGTGCCATCAACAGCATCTGTCCAGACAGCTCCCGATTCTGTATAAACGGTATCTTGATTGATGTTCAATGGATCAGTTCCGTTCAGGGTAATTACCGGCGCTATGGTATCCTGAACAATAACATTAAAGGTCACCGGTATTGCTGCATTCCCAGTTGTATCAGTTGCATTCCAGGTAACCGGAGTGGTTCCCAGTGGGAATTGCGAGCCGGATGCCGGAGTAGAAATCACAGTGACCGTGGCATCAACATTATCCGTTGCTGAGGGTGAAAAATTCACGATCGCACCGGCAGCACTGGTTGCTTCGACGGTTATATCACTTTGCGGGGCAATGACCGGCGGGGCTATATCGAGGGCGCTGAAGGTTGCTGTGTAGGTCGCGTTGCCGCTCACTGTGGACACGGTGGGCGTCCAGCCGCTGAAATTGTATGTGAACCCAGCGATTGCAGCTTTGGTCGGGGTCAAACTATCGTAGGAAGGCATAGCGCCGTAGGGGACGTTCGCGTCCGTTTCCAGCATCGAGCCGTCTTCGTTCAGCCAGGTTATCGTATGTGTGCTCTGCGCCCACACCGCATACCAGGTCAGCCCGCCAGTAAGCATTGGAGCGGATGTCATTGCCGTCGTTGCGGTACTGCTGGTATTCCAACCAACAAAGCTGTTGCCGATCTTGGCAAGGGTGCCGCTCCCCAGAGCTGTAACATTATCTCCAGCAAAGTAACGACCGGTGTCTGTCGGCACGGTGCCACTCGTCGCGCCATTTGCGTTGTAGGTCACGGCATAATTCGTACGGTTGTAAGTCGCTATGACCTGAATGTCGTAGAAGTGGATTACGGGTGTAATGCTATTTACATACACCTTGAAAGAACTGGCAAAACCGGCGGCAGTGAAATTAAGGCCGGTAAATGTTTTGGTATAATCAGAAGGAATTGGATTAGTGGCAGGCCATTGAGTAGGAAAATTGATGTTTTGGGTGGCCGTATATATTCCCGTTACGCCTTTTGTGACTTTGATGCTCAGGTTCCTCCAGGTTGGAGCGGTTGGCCCCGCTGCACCTCGAATGATGACATCAACAGCAGTGATTGTTGCATCAGCAGGAATCGAATTTGCGAATCCCGAAAATATGGCGTAATCGCTGGAATAGTTGAATGTTGCATAATTGGCGGGGCCATCTATCATATAAGCAGGATTCCAGGTTACATTTGTGGTGTAACTTGTTGGTCTGATTAGACCTGTAGTGTCAGCAAAAACCAAATTCGCCGGTGATGCAAAAATCATTAGTGTAATAATTATCAGGATCCATATTCGATGTCGAAATTTGTGATTCATTTATATCCCTCCTTGGGAATAAAATACAATCTGAATTTCCACACTGTTTGAAACTCTCTACCTATACATTTACAATGTATTCGTCTTAGTCCTTTCGTGAATATAGTTTAGAGGGAACAGCTGGTCTTTCTTCCGTGGGCAGACAATAATTTGCCTTTAACCGTAAAACATAAATCACTCCCCTTCAATTTTAATTTAGAATATTCAGATTTGATTGAATCCAAGCATGTTTATCTATGCATAAAATATATACCCTTATTTTGCATTATGAAAACTTTTTGCTTTTTTTGTTGTTTTTTGAAATAATTTGACGAAAAGGTTGTTAGATGTTAGGTGATTAGCTGCTAGCGATTAGCTTGGTGGTTAGGTGACTAGGTGGTTGGGTGGTTAGCGAAAAACAGTTAGGTGAATAGCAATTAGCTGTTAGGTGAGTAGCGAAATGCATAAGGACATAAAACATAAGCATATCAGCATCGATATCTAAGAAAATTTTTGCGTTGGCGAGGGCAGAAAATCCTCTGAAATATCGAAGATTTTCGGGAAAAACAGGATGTTTTTACAGCGAATCTGAGCCGGCACATTTCCATAAGCTCTTTCAGTATGTGCCGGTGAATATGAGCGTAAGAAAAGCTGAAGGTGTTGAAGATCGATTTTCTCGAGACATAAGCTTTTTTTCGTGATAGCGAGGCTGATTGGCAGGCATAAATGTATATAAGTAAATGCAAGTCATAATCGTTCCGGAACGCATGGAATGCGTTCCCTACAAAAAAAATGCAATTTGCTGGTTTCTCAACAAATTGCCTCATAATTTATTCTCTATTACTTATTCTCTACTAGATTTTTCGGGCGATCACTGATTGCCCCTACTAACTTATGACTTACGTCTTATGACTAAAAAACAGGACGCCAACTAAGGGCGTCCTGTTTTTACTACTTTTTAGGCATATGTATGCATTCGCCCAGCGCGTCGTGGGCGGCTTCCATGATGGTTTCAGATACTGTTGGGTGAGCGTGGATGGTGTCGATGAGTTCTTCCACAGTTCCTTCAAGCTTCATGAAGGCTGCGGCTTCCCCTACAAGCTCAGTTGCGCTTGGTCCGACGATGTGGACACCCAGGATCTCCCCGTATTTTTTGTCTACGATGATTTTTGTAAAGCCTTCGGTTTCACCCATGGCAAGAGCTTTTCCGCTTGCTGCCATTGGGAAGGTTCCGATAGTCACATCATATTTTTTTCTGGCTTCTTCTTCCGTCATACCTACCGAACCGATTTCCGGCAGGGTGTAAATGCAGCTTGGCACAATGGAAAGGTCCATCTTGTGGTGATGTCCCATGGCATTTTCAGCCGCTTTGATTCCCATTGCAGAAGCGACATGGGCAAGCTGGATCCTTGCCGATACGTCTCCTACCGCATAGATGTTTGGTTTTGATGTCTGGAGGTATTCATTGACTTTGATGGTTCTGTCCTTATCAATATCCAAAGACTCAACTCCGCAAAGATTGGCTTTTCTGCCGATGGCGACAAGTACTTTTTCTGCGACGATTTCAGAAACGTCTCCTCCGGATACTGTTACCTTGAAGCCGTCTCCTTCGATTTCTACCTTTTCAACTTTTGCTGAAGTCATAACTTTTACTTTTGCTTTCTTAAGGGCATCTTCCAAAGCTGCTGAAAGATCCTGATCCATATTCGGGATCAGTTTAGGAAGCATCTCCACTACAGTTACTTTTGTACCGAATGCATTGTAGATCGTTGCGAATTCCGATCCGATTACGCCGCCGCCGATGATGACCAATTCCTTAGGAATTTCTGTAAGATCCAGTATTTCCGTGCTTGTTAGAATTCCTGGCAGGTCAAGACCTGGAATCGGTGGAACCATTGGAAGGGAACCTGTCGCGATGATCAGTTTTTTGAATTTGACGATCTTGCCCAGATCTTTTCCTTCGGATATGTTAATGGTGTCATCGTTATTAACGACACCCAGTCCATCATAGATCCTGATGCCATTGGATTTAAGTAGGGCTCCAACTCCGCCGGTAAGCTGTTTAACGACTTTGTCTTTGTTTTGCTTAACTTTTTTCATGTCGATTTCCGGTTTTGCCACAATGATTCCTCTGGCTCCGGCATGCTCGATATGATGAAGTATTTCAGCATTTTTGACCAGTGTCTTCGTTGGGATACATCCTACGTTCAGGCAGGTTCCTCCGAAGTACTGCTTTTCAATGATCGCTGTTTTTGCTCCAAGCTGAGCTGCCCGGATTGCTGCAACGTAGCCTCCTGGACCTGCGCCCAGTACCACGATGTCGAATTCATCTTCTCCAAGAGCAGCTGCTGATGCTGCCGCTTTGGCAGGTGCTGCTTCTGCTGCAGGAGCTGCCACTGGTGCCGCTGCCTGAGCTGGCGCTGAGCCTCCAGCTGAAGGAACCGTTTCCCCAGCTTCTCCGATATATCCGATGACGGTGAAAACCGGCAGTACATCACCTTCCTGAGCGTTGATGCTCAGAAGCGTGCCTGATACCTCGGCTTCTACCTCCATGTTTACTTTGTCTGTAAGGATCTCAAGAACCGGGTCTCCGGTCTCGATTTTGTCGCCAATAGCTTTAAGCCATTTGATGACTGTGCCTTCTTCCATATCCATGCCTGCTTTAGGCATTATAATTTCCGTTGCCATTTTATCAACTCCTTATTGGGTGGTTAGGTGGTTAGGTGACTAGGTGGTTGGC
>JAAXUP010000210.1 GCA_013335935.1 Eubacteriaceae bacterium
CATGATGTTTTCGCCCAATGTTCTTGCCCGGTGGATCAGTTCCTGTTTCAGCAACACGTAACCGGGGCGGCTCACGCGAGTTGCAAGCATCATGTCGACAATTTGAAAAGCATTGGTAAACATCGTTGCTGCCATGCTTTCCAAGGCCAGACCCTGCCAGGATCTTGTTGACCCTCCCACGGAGATCAAGCCTGCGATTCGCGCCTTCTTTTCAATAGCGCCGATTTTTTGTAAAAAGGATGTTTCGTACGCCAGGTTACGGTGTGCAAATGTGAGATAGGCGGAGCAGGGCATTAAATCATATGTAGGAACGGAAAAAATAACGGCATCCATCTCCAGCATTTTATTTGTAAGCAGATCTTTGTCATCCTTTTCCTTTAGTATACAAGGAACCCGCACTCCCTTTGCCATTCCCTGTGTACAGGCTTCACATCCCGTACAATGAAGAATATTGTAGTCGTGCAGGTTTACCATGATCACTTCTGCGTCCTGATCCTTGCATACAGAAAGCGCTTCCTTAAGAAGAATTTCAGAGTTCCCGTTTTTACGTCCTGCCGTTATTCCCATTACTTTAAATTTCTTCATACTCCATCTCCCTCGTTATTGTATTATTTTCGACTTGAAATAAAATTCACAATGTAATCTTTTACAACATAATTGTAAGGTAAAGTTCTTTGTAAGTCTAACATCAAATTGAAAGGGATTAACATGTTTTTATATTATAATCGGCTATTTATTTGTCTGGTATTTTGATTAATGCCGCTTAGTTATTCAATGTACTCCCTGGCTTCCTCTTCCCCTCTCAATACGCTGAGGATACCAAGGGCCAACGCCTCCGTGATTGGCAATTTCAAAGAGACCCAGTTTTTCCTTGGTATCCGCTCCGGTGAAGCCTCCTTTTTCGTAGCCAAAGAGCTCAGATTTCAGAAGAGACTCTGGAATGGCAGCACAGTTGACCTTGACATTTTGTTACTATTATACCCTATCTATATGCTCCAATAATTAACAAAGCCGCTTAATATTGCTATTGAGCGGCTTTGAGTGGTTTCTTATGTATATATTTAAAACAGCAGCAGAAACTTAAATCTATTTCATTATGAATAGTTTAATATCAGGATTTCTTTAAGAAAATTTTAGAGAATAGCTTCCTCGCAGAATTCTTGTTGTCCTGGTGCCATGCAAGTGTCAGATAGGGTTCAAAGTTCGAATCGATTTCCAAAAACTTAACCGATGGATTTATGCTCAGGGCATTTCGACTGTCCAGGATAGCCACACCAACCCCGGATTCGACTAAAAGCATCACAGCCTGGATCGATGGCGCAAAACTTATTTTTGGGGTGAATCCTTGTCTTTTACATTCATCTATAATTAATTTTGGTGATTCTTCAGAGTCCTCAAAAGAATCTATGATAAAAGTATCATTCTTGAAATCTGCCAGACTTACTTTGTCTTTATCAGCCATTGGATGAGACTTGATCACAACCATATGATCTTTCGTTTTTTCAATAATTTCGTATTTTAAATTCGATCTGTTTTTAACATCAAAGTAAAGCGTGATCGCCAGGTCAAGCCTGCCATCATATAACCTATCGATGAGTCCCTTAAAGCTGTAGTTTCTTAAGTTGATTTCCAAATCAGGATAAAATTCAGTGAAATATCTCAACGCGTCAGGAAAAAGATCGCCGACCTTTTCACCGTCAAGAATACCGATATTTAATTTACCGGCCATCCCTTTATGGGTGTTCTGAGCTTTTGCAATCGCCAGATTATAATCATCATAAATCTTTTGAAACTCTTCCACCAAAATATTTCCGGCAGGCGTAAGCCGCACTTCCCGGTTGCTTCTTGTGAAAAGCAGCATGTCAAGTTCGGTTTCCATAACCGATATCTGCCTGCTGAGTGCCGGTTGAGTAATATACAATTGGTCTGCTGCCTTAGAAAAATTCAGATACTTTGCAGCTGTCAGGAAGTACTTCATATGTGTTATATTCATTTTAATCCTCTTGATGATTTATTTGAAACTTTGATTCAATTATAACTTCAAACTGATAAAAAAGAAAATTAAATATAAAAATCAAGATAACTTCACTTTCTGGCTAAATCATCTTGATTTATGATTTAAACATTTATTTGCTATCAGGCAGCATTCGTTTCATTCATAACATCATCAACAACATCATCTTCTTCCACTTTTTCTTCTGGGATACACAGATTGACTATGATTGCTACCAAAGCGCCTACGCAGATTGCGGAACCAAATAAGTAGCTGATCAATGTAGGCATACTTTGGATCAGGGCTGCTGGCATCATGCTAGTACCGATCGTCGCAAGAACAGGGATACCAATGACCAATGAATTCCGATCGTTAAGGGGATATTCCCGAATACTTTGGAATCCGCTCATCATGATCAGTACACAGATCACTCCAAAGACTCCCCATAT
>JAAXUP010000211.1 GCA_013335935.1 Eubacteriaceae bacterium
TTCATAGTAATAGGACTGCTCTATTCCTTTAAAGATGATTTCTCGGTTATTGATTTCATCTGTAAGATTCGCCTGAAGCAATGTCCTGATTTCCAGATCGTTGACAGGACTTCTTTCCACTGCCTGCAAGTATAATTCTTTATCGATAAATTGCCAGTTCACTACCTTTTTCAATCTGGCTTTTAAAATCATATCCAGCCAGATACGCATCGTTCTGCCATTACCATCCACGAATGGATGCGCGATATTCATTTCTACATATTTGGATATGATTTCTTCAAATGAGTTTTCTGGCATCTGTTCGATTTTTACCAGAATCTCTTTTAGATACAATGAATTTGCAAATCTAAAACTGCCTTTCGATATGTTTTTATCGCGTATTTCTCCGGCATAATTAAATAATTGATCAAACAGATAACGGTGTATCTGCTGCAATCCTTTCGTTGTCCCTATTTCAACTTTCTCTATATCGCCTGAATCAAAAAAGCGATAAGCATTTTCCAGACTATTTCTCATGGATTAATAATTAATCCAATATTCTGATCTTTTTCTATCTGCATCTTTAGTTGATCTATATATCATTCATAGCTTTTGCTCTTATAATATCACAATTAATTTTATCATAATATACTAAGGTTACAAAGCAGCTTCTTACTCCGTCATGCCTGATTGATAACTCAATATCACCGTCTTTTGTTTCGTATATTGAGTAGTATTTGCATTTATCGAACATGACTTCATGCATTTTAGAGCCATCATCTTTTGGTTGATAAATGGATTGAAATGTTTCTGTGCAATCTGACGGCTTACCATATTTTTCCGTCAACATTTCTTTCAATGAAAAATAATTTGAAGAAAGAGATGACCACGTATTACACTCAGGAAAAATCACACCGATTTTGCAAATCATATCCTTTTGCTTTAAGGTGGAAACTGCTATGACACAGTTTTTATATGCAGCAAAGTCCCCGTTGAACATTGCATATCCATCATCTTTATGAATTAGGACAAATCCATTCTGTTGCATTTTTATGGTATATTCGTTCAGTGTTCCGTTGATAGGAATGCCTTTGAATGCGAGATGGTTAAGGCTTTCAGCGTTAACCTTAGTCTGTGGAATTAAAACCATTGAGATTAGCGCAAAAAGTAGTGAAATTATTATTCTATTTACCATTTTCACTCCGATAGATATAATTAAAACACATACAAAATACTCGTTCTCCTCATAAAAACGCAAACTAATACTAAGCGATAATTTGCTATGAACTCAAATCCTCAAAAAACCTAATGTCCGTATTTCCCGTATAGTCATTTAAGTCTTTTTGTTTTACAATCTTACTATGCTTATCGATAATATGGCTAACAGGATTAATATCAGTGAATATCTTTTTCCCCTCAGTACCATCCTTTCTCATTCTTAAGCCTGAAATATTCCATGTTATAGAGAATTTTTTGTTGTCCACAGTATAAGCATATTTATATTCAATCTCATCGACTTCGAGATAATTGCTAAATTTATCGATAAACTTGTTATCAGAAAAATCATAATTTAAGGAATAGTAATTTATTTCTTTTATAATACCTTCTTTCCCATTATCTAAAATAATAATATCATTAATTGAAAAAGGGCATATTTTTTTTGCTTCTTCATTCAATAACTCATCAAGTCTATCCCTTATAGGCTTGACTCGATTAATAATAAAATCAGTAAGCTCTTTTCTTAATTCTTGTATTTGATTCATTTTTGTATTTTTTTACTATGATTTATGAACTATCGTGTTCATATTTTGCGCCTTTTTAAACGTTACTCATTTTCGATCAAGTTTTCAACGGCCGCCCCACCCAATCCCCAAACACTCCAAAGCTCGCAACTCTTCCACACGCCCGGCATCAACGGCATTTCAGCCCAGCTTCCGAGTGACCCAATCCGTATAAAAGCGCTTGCGTGAGGCATTTTTCGTGGGGGAAAGGTGACACTACCTTGTACTTCAGCCAACACATTATATGAAGGTAAAAAATTTGTACCGGATAGCAAGTACGTGCGTGGGATTCACAAGCTGTCCGGGGAAATTTTCTCTTCCGGTTTCGGGGCGAAAAAAGGTAAAGAAGGCGTTGCTTCGTGGTGAGTCAAAAGAAAAATGACGGAGATTCGTCATCGCGAGTCCCGACCTGTCGGGACGTGGCGATCCATCTTAAACTGATTTCACTGAATCCGCATGGATTGCCACGTCGCTATGCTCCTCGCAATGACGAGGAATATGCAAGTCTGTTTGGTATTGACGTGACACTTGCCGGATGCCTTCGGAAATAATCGCGTCCCTACAGCATGAAATGCCGACGCAGCAACTCGGGAATATCATCCTTGCTGACGATCTTCTCCTCCACCCGGCCTTCCGATACGTATCTGAACCGCTCGCCGCTCAGTACCGATTTGCCGGTTT
>JAAXUP010000104.1 GCA_013335935.1 Eubacteriaceae bacterium
TGATCCATACCTATTCTCTGATCCACGATGATCTTCCTGCCATGGATAACGACGATTTCAGAAGAGGAAAGCCAACCAATCATAAGGTGTATGGTGAAGATATTGCTATACTTTCCGGTGATGGTCTACTGAATTATTCCTTTGAGCTGATGATCAATAATATTCCGGAAGGGAACGAAAGGAACTACATTCATGGAGTGAAAGCAATTGCCAGGGCTGCCGGGTGCTTTGGTATGATCGGCGGTCAGACAGATGACATAAAAAATGAAAATTCAGGGATCTCCATTGAACGGCTGGATTCAATCAACGGAAGGAAAACAGGAGCACTGATCAAAGCTTCCCTTCTTGCAGGAGGATATTTTTCAGGGATGAGCCCTGAAAGCCTTTCCCAATTGGAAAAATACAGTGAAAGAATAGGTCTTGCATTCCAGATCGTTGACGATATATTGGATATTGTCGGAGACCAGGAAAAAACCGGTAAAAAGGCAGGAAGCGATTCCGTCAATGAAAAAACGACCTACCCTATGAAATATGGTGTTGAAAAGAGCCGTGAGATCGTACAGGAGCTTCACCAGGAAGCCCTGGTCTTTTTAGAAAATAGCGGCCTAAAGTCCGAATTTCTTGATGAATTGACTTCTTTTATCTGCATAAGGGACTATTAAACCTTTGAACAGCCTTGTTTGTGTAAATACGGGGAGTATGTTATAATTTTCTTGAATCATTATGGTGGTGCAGTATTCTAGTCAGATCTATCGCTTCTCAGGGCGGGGCTAAAAATCCGTCAAAGGGCACATCGATGAAGTTCCTTGTATTGGCTTCTGACGCCCAGTTGGGGGCTGATGCAGGGAGTAAGGAATACGGGGCGATCCGCAATGGCATGCGGGCGTAGACCCTGCTTCCGTGGAGACCCGAGAAACTTCGGGATAACCTGTTCAAATGTTATTTAAAGGCAGGTGCAAGCCTGCCTGCAGCACCTGATAAGCATTTGCCTGTCAGGTGGCTGGAATGATATGGAGACAGCGTAGCCTGCCTTGAGTGAGCCAGGGAGATGATCAGATCAGTCCGTTCAGGTTTTAGAGCTCAAGACTTGCGGGTATTGCTTTTCGAAACCTGTCTTGCAAAAGAGGCTAGGGAGTGATGTGACTGTCGAGGAAAACTCCTAGACTGTTCCAATTGGAGATATTTTAAGGATTACAGTGTGTACTAAGTGGTAATCCAGCCTCGTTTTTGGTGACAAAACGAAGAATGGGTAGAGGGAAACCGCCAGTCTGGCGACAGTCTGGTCTCGTTCTGGGAAATCCTGCTGGACCTATGTCGCAAAGTTTACTTATTATATTACCACCATACTATTCAAGACCTTAACTTCTATTTAGTTGAGGTCGTAATTTTATGTGATATTACTCGAGCTGTTCTCGAAATTGAACAGTGAACCTGGAGGATCGATTGAAAAACAAAAAAGAGATAAAAAACGTGGGTTACCAAAAAAAAGGAAAAACCCTTAAAAAAACAAATAGAGAAATAAGGGATGCCAAACGGAAAAAGTGGATAATTTTGATTACGATTTGGACATTTTTTTTATCCATGAGCATAAATGTCATATCGGAACTATTTTTGAATAATCATAATATCATCATGTCCTTTGTGATCCTGATGGTGATTATTGCAATAGGCATATTCTTTGATATGATCGGTATAGCTGTCGCATCAGCAGATTTGACGCCCTTCAACTCAATGGCAGCCAATAAAGTCAGCGGCGCCCGGGAATCTGTTAATATTGTCAAAAATGCAAGCCAGGTTTCTAATTTTTGCAATGACGTTATTGGTGATATCTGCGGTATTGTCAGCGGAGCAACATCCATAAGCATTATCTACCAGATCGGCTCCAGCTTTGATTTTTTCGACAGCTCCGTGCTGATCATTGTTTTAAATGGGTTGGTAGCCGCATTTACAGTTGGGGGTAAAGCCATGGGAAAAAATATTGCCATGCAGCACAGTACGAAGATCGTCTTCAGGTTCGGATATTTAGTATCCAGGTTGAGAGGCTCCTTCAAACTAAAAAATGGGGGTTAAAAATTTGGAACGACTGGATATCTATTTATTTGAAAATGGTTATTTTGAAAGCCGGGAACAGGCAAAAAGAAATATTATGGCAGGAAATGTCATGATCAATGAAAGGATCGCTGACAAGGCTGGCACGATCGTAAAAGGAACAGATCGAGTCACTGTTAAGGAGAAAGACTGCCCCTTCGTGAGCAGAGGAGGACTCAAGCTTTTAAAAGCCATAAAATCCTTTAACATAGATATAAGCGGTATGACAGCCCTTGATATTGGGTCCTCAACAGGAGGTTTTACTGATTGCATGCTTCAAAATGGCGCAAAAAAAATATATGCGGTGGATGTGGGTTATGGCCAGCTTGATTGGAGGCTTCGAAACGACCCAAGAGTAGTTTCCATGGAACGCAAAAATTTCAGAAATATGGCATTCGAAGAAATAAATGAGAAAGTCGATTTTGTCACCATGGATGTATCCTTTATCTCCATAACAAAACTGGTAGAAAAAGTCAGGGAGTTTCTAAAAGACGGAGGAACCGGAGTTATTCTGATAAAACCGCAGTTTGAAGCCGGGAAAGAGAATGTGGGCAGAAGTGGAATCGTAAAAGATATGAAGATCCATAAACAGGTTATCGAAAAAGTAATCCGTTATTTTGAGGAAAACGGATTTACCGTACTTAATCTGGACTATTCACCGGTGAAAGGCGCAAAAGGCAATATTGAATATATTCTGCAGATCTATAAAGGTGACGCTGAGGGCAAAAACATTTTGGAAAATATCGATTTAGTGGTACAAAGCGCCCATAATAATTTATAATAATAATTATGAGCATTATAAATATGCAAAGGAATGTTTGGTGGACTGATTATGTTGAACGTCGGGCTATATGTCAATACAAGAAAAAATAACAGTTTCATATATGCAAATCATATCATAAATAAGCTGAGTGAATGCAGCATTAAGGTTTACGGTACAAAAGCCATAGACAATAAGATCCATAATCCTAAACTAGTCATCGATGAAGATTTTATGTTTCATCATTCAGACTGCATCATCGTACTGGGCGGAGATGGCACGATCATTGAGGCAGTAAGGAAAATCGGCTGTCTGGAAATTCCTTTCTTTGGGATCAATTACGGGAAACTGGGTTTTTTAGCCGAAGTCGAGGAGAAGGACATCGATCAGTCAATAAACAAACTTTTACAAGGCGATTACACCATAGAAGAGAGAATGATGCTTGATTTGTCCATTTCAGATGGAAAGACCACGGATCGTTACACGGCACTTAATGATATCGTTGTAAGCAGAGGTTCCAATGCCCGAATAACAGATATCAAGGTATACGGAAATGACAAGCTCATTGAGGAATATCGAGCGGATGGACTTATCATTTCCACCCCTACTGGATCAACGGCCTACTCACTTTCGGCGGGTGGTCCCATAATCGAACCAACCAACGGGAGTCTGCTACTCATTACACCGATTTGTCCCCATTCTCTTCACAGCAGAAGCATCGTGCTGGATGCGAAAAAGACCATAAGAGTTGAAACCGAATCAAAGGAAAAGGATATTGTCGTCGCGGTAGACGGACAAAGATTCATTAATATCAAAAACAAAGAGATCTGCATTGAAAAGTCATCCATAAAAGCCAGACTCATTAAATTCCAGACCGATAATTTCTTTGACATACTGAGAAAGAAACTATCTGAAAGAGTATAAAGCAGGAGCACGCTACGATTCGTTTCACGAAAGAAGACCTCATAAAAATATGCAAGGAGAGAGTTTATGAAAACTGCCAGACAATCCAAGATACTGGAATTAATTGAAAGAAGCACGGTTGAAACACAAGAGGAATTGGCTTTGAAACTTCTGGACAGCGGATTCAAAGTCACTCAGGCAACAGTATCAAGAGATATCAAGGAGTTACGGCTTATTAAAATCATGAGCAAGGATGGCAAATATCATTACGCTCCATTTAAAGACACCAACAGCCAAATCAATGAACGGATCGTTAATGTTTTCAGGGAGTCAGTTATCAGTGTGGACTACAGCGGAAATATGATCGTCATAAAAACCTTGTCGGGAACCGCAATGGCTGCTTCTGTTGCCATTGATTCCATGGAGTGGTCAGAGGTTGTGGGATGTCTCGCTGGAGATGACACGATTTTTGTTGTGGTAAGGAATATCGAAAAAATGGAAGAAACGGCAGAAAAATTTAAAAAGTTAATGAAGTGATGATCAGGAGGGGATTTTTTGCTCGTTGAACTGAACATAAAAAATTACGCGCTTATTGATAATATCAATATCGAATTCAAACCAGGGTTTAACGTGCTCACTGGAGAGACAGGGGCAGGGAAATCGATTATCATCAGTGCGCTGCTATTGACGCTCGGTTCCAGAGGAAATAAAGAAATGATCAGAAGAGACTGTGACAGGCTTGTTGTGCAGGCTCTGTTTTCATTTGAAAAGCTTTCCCGGGAATTGAAGGATTATCTTGAGGCAGCTGGTATCGATCCAGAGGATGATCTGATATTGTCCAGAGAAATACATGTCACAGGAAGAAATATCTGCAGAATAAACGGATTGATCGTGAATGTCAATGATCTCAAATTCGTCGGGGAAAGGGTCGTAGATATTCATAGCCAGCGGGAACATAATTATCTGTTAAACCGGGACAATCACAAGAATATTTTAGATTTATACGGCAGGGGAGAGCTGAAGGAATTAACCGAGGGAATCCATAGTTTGTATGCTGAATATCGAAATGTAGTGGACGAAAAAAATAGTATTTTAAGAAATGAAGCGGTTTTAGAGCGGGAAATGGATATGTTTAAATTCCAGCTGAAAGAAATCACCGCAATCGACTTTGATATGGGCGAAGATGATGAACTTGAAGGCAGGCTTAGAATTTTAAGCAATGCCGAAGTATTATTTAAAAATTCAAATATGGCTTATGATATTCTTTACTCAAAGGAACGTTCTGTTTTTGATGAATTGAACTTCTGTATCAGTCAGCTGGAAGAAACCGCAAGGATAGACGAGAGTGTCCGCCAGTTGACCGAGGGGCTGAGAGAGGTTTCTGTAAATGTGGAGGACCTTGCGTATTCCCTGAGAGACTATAAGGAAAGTGTAATATTTGACGATGCAGAACTGGATCTTATCCAGGATAAACTAAATAAACTGAATACGCTGAAAAGAAAATATGGGCCTGAACTTTCGGATGTAAAAAAATATAAGGAAGAAATTCAGGGCAAGCTTGATATGATCGAGTCTAAAGAGCGAATACTCCAGGATCTGGATGTAAAGATCAAAAGACAGACAAAAGAATACAGGGAATGTGCAAAAAAAATGACTTTAGCAAGAATCAAGACCGCAGAGAAATTTTCTAAACAGATCAATTCTGCTTTAACAGATCTTGAAATGAAAAATGCAAGATTCAGCGTTGATGTGAAAAGTGACGATGAAGAGAAAAACTTTTCTCCTGATGGTGTGGATACTATTGAATTTCTAATGATTGCTAATAAAGGCGAGGATTTTAAACCACTTATAAAAATCGCTTCAGGTGGGGAAATATCCCGTATCATGCTTGGTGTGAAAGGCGTCCTAAGCGATGCTTACGAAATAGGCACATTGATTTTTGACGAAATAGACACGGGAATAAGCGGAGAAGCCGCTTCGGCTGTTGGGGAAAAAATGAGAGCGTTAAGCAAAAATCACCAGCTTATTGCCATAACACATCTTCCCCAAATTGCCTCGTTAGCGGATGTACATTATGAAGTGACAAAAAACACTGGAGAATATGAGACGAAAACCGATTTCAGGTTATTGGACTTTGAAGACAGGGTAAAAGCAATGGCGAAAATGTATGATGGCAAAAAAATGACGGCTAAAAGTCTGGAACATGCCAGAGAAATCCTTGTGAGAAATAGCTCGATATAATCCTTTGATTGGATTGATGGCATTAGAATGATTTGTAAATAAATCTATCGTATGGTAAAATGTCAGGGTAAAAGTATATATTTGGAGGCGTTACATATGAAAAAATTAGTACCTATAGCTATGTCCAACAGACATATTCACCTATCTCAGGTAGATCTTGAAAAATTGTTTGGGGAAGGTTATCAGCTAACAAAGATGAAAGACCTGTCTCAACCGGAACAATTTGCATGCGATGAAAAAGTCGATGTTACTGGTCCAAAAGGAACAATCAAAAACGTAAGGATCTTAGGACCTGTGCGGCCGGCCACGCAGCTGGAAGTATCTGTAGCCGACAGTTTTATACTGGGAATAAAACCACCAGTGAGAGATTCAGGGGACATCAAGGAAACGCCTGGCGTTAAGCTGACAGGCCCGAATGGGGAGGTCGAAATCGCACAAGGAGCAATCGTCGCATCAAGACATATCCATATGCATACCAGTGACGCTGAAA
>JAAXUP010000212.1 GCA_013335935.1 Eubacteriaceae bacterium
TTTTCCGCGACGCCCCGATAACAAATTTCATCCGCTCTTCAAGCGAAGGAGATGGATTGTATGTGCTGGCATAGCTATCAAGCCATGATGGCAGGGAAAAGTGTATGTGGTTGGGTTGGTGGAACATGTGCGTTTATTGATTTGCATTCCAGATAATGCATTTTTTTACTCATTATTGCACAAACAGCCCCCTCAATAGCAGTATTTTTATCATGAAGTCTCATTGAATATTGATTTTAATCGCTCCATAAATTCATATACATCTTCATGAATCTCATCTGCCATCATATTAATCGCGATTTCTTCACGCAGAACCTGTATTGGCGGATCATTTTTTCTTAAACGATGAAAAAGTGAATCATCTTTTTCAAATAACAGCTTTTTGCCATCAACAACAGCAAAGACATTGGCCGATATATTTTTCCAACTTTGCCTCTTTGGTAAAACGAGGTTCTGAGATTCAAAATAGTCATCTACCAAATTTGAAACTGACCCTGAGAACAAATCACCCTCAGGCAATCCAAGTTTTTCTAAAGCGACTCGCTTCCACACATCAGGAACAAACAGATAATTCTCTATATTTTTTCTTTGCCACTCATAAAGAACCGGATTGTCTTTAGGTGGGTGATAACCTTCACTTTCATCATAATCAAGCAAAATCATCCTTTTAAGATCAGGGACAATCTGCTTTAATGCCTGAAAATGCTCATCAGCCAACTTTTTCATCTTCTGCTTGTCCCCGCCACTCATAGCCTTGAAACAAAGCTTATCTATAATTTCATCGCCACCACAAACTGTAGACCAGGCTCTGATAATTCTCTCGTCACTTTCACCTTCCACATACACAATGTAAGGGTAAGCCATAGTTCTTACAATTTCCTCATTTGAAACCTCAGCCATTGCCCTTATAACTTCTGGAACAGATTTTATCCTTTTTGGTTTTTGCCCCATAAGGGACACTATCTGGCTCGCATCGACACCTCGGGCAAATTCCTCTGCATGAGTTGCAATAAGAAACTGGATATTTTTTTGTTGAGACTTTAGTTTGAAATAGTCTAGTATCTCCCGCTGCAAATTGACATGAAGATGCGCATCCGGCTCATCAAGAAGTATTACTGTCGGATTATATCCATATAAAAAAGCCAGCAAAGTCAACGTCTGATGAAAACCGCTCCCTCCAGAAATAATGTCAAACTCTTTTCCATTCTGACGATATTCAACAGTGATATACACATCTTTCTGCTTGTCATAATCAGGCTCGCATATATCAACAGAAAACCATCTTTTTACAACAGCAGCCAACTCATCCCAATCACCGCTTCGTTTTTCTTGTTTAACTTTAAATAGTAAATTTCTTAACACACTGCCGGGCTGTCCTTTTCCAACCTGTTGGCGTATAGGTGCCACATCCAGCCATTTCTCCATTGGATCAAGTCCTGAAAATGGTGGAACATAAGCTATTCGCGGTAAAATATCTTCTGTTTCCAGCTCCCTGAACCAACCCCATCCCTCTTCAGGAATAGCATAAATAGTCTGCGGAGATTGATAACGCAAATCTATACCAAACTTCTCTATTTTATTAAACGATACTTGCCACTCAACGATTATTTGAATCAGAATAAACTTCTGCTTTTTCTTTCCATCTTCAAAAGGATACTCTCGATCAGTTTTATTTCTCCACAACAAGTTAAATTCCGGAACAGGCAATGCGGTAAAGTTTGGCAGAACAATCTGAATCCCTTTGGTGCCGCTCCTGTTTGAACGATGAAACTCATCTATACAATACTGCCAAATAGCCAAAGCCTGCAATACAGTACTTTTTCCACTATTATTTCTTCCCACCAGTAGATCAAACTGAGTAAAATCATAGACCTGCTCTTGAACATTCTTGAAATTTCTGAGTGTTAATCGAGTAATCATTTTACACACTCCTTATAAAAATATCTTTGATCCATTTTATTAAACCAAACCACTCCCTAAAAAGGTTTTTCAGTAAACGTTGACAACTCTTTTGCCAAATACATCAGTATATCACTATATAACATACAGTTACGCTATTCACAAACAAAAAGCTCATCACCGGCAATCAGTCGCTGAAAACGCGACCACTCAATTCCCCATCCTCCCCACAATCTTGCCGTCTCGCTTCGCCTGTCGCCCCGACCTTCTCATGAAAAAAATCATCGCAAATCACACCTGCTTCTCTTCGCTCTTTTGCTTTCCTTTCGCGCCGAACAGAACCGAGAGCATCAGAATCAAGAACACCAGCGTCATCAGCACTATTTCCAGAACGTACTTCGATGGCTGGATCCAGATTTCGGTGAAAACATTCCATCTGCCGAGGATTTCAACGAAGTTCCAGAAAATGAGTACTGTCGGAATCGCGTAGCGGATGGCGTATGCCAGATTGCTGATTTTCAGGAGTTTGACGAAC
>JAAXUP010000213.1 GCA_013335935.1 Eubacteriaceae bacterium
ACGGAACAAAAATACGCCGCGCTCTTGTTTGCTACGGGTTTTACGAATATCTTGTTTTTGCGTTAAGTGTTGGCTGAATTACAAGGTACCATCATCACCTTACCCCTACAGAAAATGCCCCACGCAAGCATCTTTATGCGGATTTGTCCAATCGAATACAGGAAGCTATCAAAACTGGTATTATGCCAAGACTAACTCAAATAACAATCGAAAATTTCAGATCGATTGGTGAAATTCCTATAACAATTCATTTTCCGGATAAAAAGCCATTGATTTTAATCGGTGAAAACAATGCTGGAAAATCAAATGTAATTCGTGCTATTGAATTAATGTTTGGTGAATTTCATCCAAAATATAAAAAGCTTGATGATTACGACTTTTTTCAGAGGAATCCAAGTTGTGAAATAGTTATTAAAGCTGAAGTTTCAGGATTAAGTGGGGTATTAAAAAATTATGGTAGGTCACACTTTTGTAGTGGATTTTCCTTTAGGGCAACAAAAAATAAAGAAACAGAATTTGTCGCTACTCAAGGTGATGATGGTTGTGGAAATGCCTATGTGAGAAATGATTTAAGAGAAGAGCTGCTTTGTGTTGTTGTTAATTCTGAACAAAATCTTAATTATCAACTTGGTTATTTGAATAAAAATACTTTGCTCTCAAGAGTTACTAAGGCATTTCATGATAAGTTAACAGATGATGAAGGCCGAGTCAGTAGATTGAAAAAATTTTTTGATGATATAAAAACCACGTTTTTAGAGGTTGAAGAGTTTAGGTTATTCAATTCAAATATGTCTGCAATTGCTGGTGAAATGCTTTCAAATATGACTCATGCTTTAGCCTTCGATTTTTCTGCATACGACCCAAGCAATTATTTTAAAACATTAAGGGTTCATCCTACTGAAGACGGACAAACAAGAGCATTTGAAGAATTAGGGACTGGTCAACAACAAATTTTAGCTTTGTCATTTGCGCATGCTTATGCAAAATCTTTTTTAGGGCAAGGTTTGATTTTTATTCTTGATGAGCCTGAAGCGCATTTGCATCCTTTGGCTCAAAAATGGTTGGCTAAGAAAATGTTTAAAATGGCCGAAGATGGTTTGCAGATCATATTAACTACGCATAGCCCATATTTTGTAGATTTAAATTATATTGAGGGTATCAACTTGATTCGTAAAGATAAAGAGGCAACATACAATATAAGCCATAACGCAACGTCTTTGTTTAGGCATTGTATTGATAAGGGCTCTAATCCACAAAAAACAAAAAAGGAAACTATTATTCCGTTTTATGCTAATAATTCGACCTCACATATACTTTCAGGTTTTTTTGCAAATAAAATTATTCTTGTTGAAGGGCCGACAGAAGAACTAGCGTTGCCGGTTTATTTTGAAAGACTTGGTTTTGATCCAACAGAATTTGGTGTTGAAATTATTGGTGTTGGTGGGAAAGGTAATCTTGCAAAGTGGTGGCGACTTTTTACTTTATACCAAATACCTACATTTATTTGTTTTGATAATGATTATAAGCAAGATGATGCGAGTGGTTTTAAACGTAAAGACGCACTAAAGGCAATCGGTATAAAAGATGAGCAGTTAGATGCAATCTTAGGAATTGAAAAATGGTCTATTTCTGATCGGTTCTGTGTTTTTGGTAAAGATTTTGAGACGACAATGAGGGCTTCGTTTCCAGACTATATTGAAATTGAAAGCAAAATAGTTGAAACGCTTGGTAGTAGTTCTAAAAACCTAATTGCAAGAGAAACGGCGAAACTAGTCAACCTGAAAGATGAAAGCGATGGAAAATCTCAAATGACAAACTTGGTTGAGATTATTAGAAAATTGACAGTATAAAGAATACTCCAAAAAGACGTACATATATTACGGTCCATTCGTCTTTTGTTCAAATTGCTTATCAATCCAAAGCCTCGCTTTTCACTCCCAGCCTTCCCACTCCCCCTAACCCACAACCCAAACAACACATTTGAGTTTCGAGCCTAAACGGAACTATATTGCGCCTTGAAGTCCGCCAGCGGTGCCGACGAATGTCGATGCGGCGGGCATCTGGAAGAAATTCTTTTAAGTCTTTGAAAATTAGTGTCTTACGTGCTTTTATGATTCTTGTTATAGATAATTACGACTCGTTTACTTACAACCTTGTCCAGTACATCGGCGAACTCGGAGCCGAGGTGGCGGTGTACCGGAACGATGAACTGACCGTCGAAGAGGCGCTGGCGCTGAAGCCGGAGAAGATCGTCATCTCTCCGGGGCCGGGGACGCCCGCGGACGCCGGAATCTCCATCATGCTCATCAATGCCGTCAAAGGCAAAATTCCGCTCTTCGGTGTCTGCCTCGGCCATCAGGCCATTGGCGAAGCGCTTGGCGGCAAGGTCGTCCGCGCTGGGCAGATCATGCACGGCAAGACCTCCGAGGT
>JAAXUP010000002.1 GCA_013335935.1 Eubacteriaceae bacterium
ACAACGTCTCTATGGAAATCGACCTGATCACTCCCATCGCTATCGAAGAAGGTCTGAGATTTGCAATCAGAGAAGGCGGAAGAACCGTTGGATCTGGAGTAGTAGCAGAAATAATCGAAGATTAATATCTTGCATTTTAAGAAAGGACGCAGATTTAAAAGCGTCCTTTCTTAGTGCAATTAACAAGCCAGAAATATTTCTGCAAAAAAACAAAAATAAACATAAATACTATTGAGATTACTTGAAAAATGGTATATAATGTTTTAGCTGTGACTTTATGCGATGAAGAGAGAGGTTGCCTTTTTCTCAGGGAAATTTTTTCGGAGTATGTCCAGATCATGAATCGGGCGGCAGTTGTTAGATGGAATTTTTATAAAATTAATTCAGTGAACACCTGGATGAGTGTTCCTAAACAACTGGTTGTATCTAAAAAAAACAGTAAGGAGGGAAATTTAGGTATGGCAAAACAAAAGATTAGAATCAGACTGAAAGCTTATGATCATAAAGTATTAGATCAATCTGCTAAAAAAATAGTTGAAACTGCAAAGAGAACAGGTGCGGAAGTATCTGGTCCAGTGCCGCTTCCAACTGAAAAAGAAATCATTACGATCCTTAGAGCAGTTCACAAATATAAGGATTCCAGAGAGCAGTTTGAAATGAGAACCCATAAAAGACTGATCGATATTTTAAATCCTACACCAAAGACAGTAGATGCTCTTATGAGACTTGATCTGCCAGCTGGCGTAGATATTGAAATCAAGCTTTAATTGGTATTATGATTGCATAGGGCAATCCGCTAATAATTAGGAGGTGTAACAATGGAGAAAGTTATAATAGGTAAAAAATTAGGTATGACTCAAATCTTCAACGAAGAAGGAAAGCTTGTACCTGTAACAGTAGTTGAAGCTGGTCCATGTAAAGTAGTTCAGGTTAAGAACGAAGTTACTGACGGCTACAACAGTATCCAGTTAGGATATGGAAAAGTAAAAGAAAAAAAGGTTACAAAACCATTAAAAGGCCATTTCGATAAAAACGAAATTGAGTACACAAAGATGCTTAAGGAATTCAGAGTTGCAGATGCAGGAGAATTCGCAGTTGGACAAGACATCACCGTTTCGGTTTTTGAAAATGGAGACCAGATCGACATAAGCGGTATTTCCAAAGGTAAAGGATTCGCCGGCGTTATCAAAAGACATAATCAGACAAGAGGTCCAATGTCTCATGGTTCTAAATACCACAGAGGCGTAGGTTCTTTGGGAGCTTCATCAAGTCCATCAAGAGTATTCAAAGGAAAAAAACTTCCAGGACAGATGGGAAATGTAAATGTAACAGTTCAGAATCTTCAGATCGTTAAAGTTGATGCAGATAGAAATCTGCTTTTAATAAAAGGTGCTGTTCCTGGAATCAGAGGAAGCGTCGTAACAATCAAAGCTACGGTAAAGAAGTAAGTTAGGAAAGGAGGATAACAAATGCCTACAATTGATGTAATAAATGTAAAAGGTGAAAAAGTAGAAGAACTGGCACTTAACGCTGATGTTTTCGGAATAGAACCGAATGAAGCTGTAGTTCATCAGGTTGTTGTTGCTCAGTTAGCAAATAAAAGACAGGGAACACAGTCTACTAAAACCCGTTCGGAAGTACGAGGCGGAGGCAGAAAGCCCTGGAGACAAAAAGGGACAGGACGTGCAAGAGCAGGTTCTATCAGATCTCCATTATGGAAAGGCGGCGGGGTCATATTTGCTCCAAAACCAAGAGATTACAGTCAGAAAGTCAACAAGAAAATGAACAGACTTGCTATCAGATCTGTACTTTCTTCAAAAGTGGCAGAGAATGAACTTTTAGTTTTGGATACGCTCATCCTTGATGCTCCAAAAACGAAAGAAATGGTTGAGATCCTTAAGAATATTAAAGCGGGCAGTAAAGCACTCATACTCATGCCTTCAATCGATGAGAATGTATATAAATCCGCAAGAAATATCGAAGGAATCAAAGCTGCTACTGTTGATACGATCAACGTGTACGAACTGCTGAAGTACGACTACCTGGTAGTCACTAAAGATTCAGTAGAAAAACTAGAGGAGGTGTACGCATAATGCTTAGCCCTCATGATATAATCATAAAACCTGTCGTTACAGAGAAAAGTATGGACGATATGGCTGAAAAAAAATATACTTTCAAAGTCAGTAGAGATGCAAACAAGATTCAGATCAAGAATGCAGTTGAAGAAGTATTCGGTGTTAAAGTGGAAAAAGTATACACAATGAACATGCAAGGCAAACTTAAAAGAATGGGCAAAAATATAGGAAGACGATCAAGCTGGAAAAAAGCGATTGTCAAACTTAAAGCAGACAGTAAAGGAATTGAATTTTTCGAAGGTATCTAATAGATGAGACGCGACTAGGTCTCGACGTAAAAGGAGGTAAAGTTAAATGGGTATTAAAGTATACAAACCGACTTCCGCCGGCAGAAGAAATATGAGTGTTAATACTTTTGAAGAAGTAACGAAATTCACTCCGGAAAAATCTCTTCTGGCGCCACTGAAACATTCAGGTGGAAGAAATACACATGGTAAAATAACTGTTCGTCATAAAGGCGGCGGTGAAAAGAGAAAATACAGAATCATAGATTTTAAGAGGGATAAAGACGGCATTAAAGCTAAAGTTGCAGGTATCGAATACGATCCGAACAGAAGCGCGAATATCGCACTTTTATTCTACGTTGATGGAGAAAAAAGATATATTATCGCACCTCAGAATCTTAAAGTTGGAGATTTTGTAGAGTCTGGAGCAGCTGCAGACATAAAGGTAGGTAATGCACTTCCACTTATCAACATTCCTGTTGGTACAGTAATTCACAACATTGAGCTTAAAGCAGGAAAAGGCGCTCAGATGGTTAGATCCGCAGGCGGATTTGCTCAGCTTATGGCCAAAGAAAACAATTATGCAATTTTAAGACTTCCTTCAGGAGAAATGAGAATGGTAAGGCTTGAGTGCAGAGCTACAATCGGACAGGTTGGGAACTCAGACCATAGCAATGTCAGAATCGGTAAAGCTGGAAGAAAAAGACATATGGGCATCAGACCGACTGTAAGAGGTTCTGTAATGAATCCTAACGATCACCCTCATGGTGGTGGTGAAGGTAAAGCTCCTATCGGTAGATCAGGTCCGTCAACTCCTTGGGGTAAACCGGCACTTGGTTACAAGACAAGAAAGAAAAACAAAGCATCAGATAAATATATTGTAAGAAAACGAAAAAAATAGTTCTGAAAGGAGGTAAGTAAATGAGCAGATCATTAAAAAAAGGACCTTTTGTCGACGTTAAACTGTTAAAAAGAGTAGAAGATATGAACAAGAAAAACGAAAAGAAAGTGATCAAGACTTGGTCACGAAGCTCAACTATATTTCCGCAGATGGTAGGACATACTATAGCAGTACATGATGGCAGAAAACATGTTCCAGTATATCTGTCTGAAGACATGGTTGGACACAAACTTGGAGAATTTGCTCCTACAAGAACATTCAGAGGTCATGCAGGAGAAAAGACTTCTGGCAAAAGATAGAAGGTTTCGGAAGGAGGTAAAGTAATTGGAAGCAAAAGCTATTGCTAAACACGTTAGAGTATCACCAAGAAAAGCAAAATTGGTTGTAGACCTTATAAGAGGTAAAAGCGTCGGAGAAGCCATGAATATATTGTCACTGATTCCAAACAAATCGGCAAGAGTGATCGAGAAGGTTGTGAAATCAGCTGCTGCAAACGCAGAAAACAATTTCGAAATGGATCCAAGAAAATTATTTGTATCGGAAATAGCTGCTAATCAGGGACCAACTTTAAAAAGATTTAGAGCAGGTTCAATGGGTAGAGCGTCTGTAATCAAGAAAAGAAGCAGTCATATTGCCGTAGTATTAAAAGAAAAAGAGTGAGGGGGGATATTTAGTGGGTCAAAAAGTCAATCCGCATGGGTTAAGAGTGGGTGTCATTAAGGACTGGAGCGCAAGATGGTATGCGAAAGACAAAGATTTTGCAGATTTCCTTATTGAAGACAACAATATCAGAAAATTTATTAAGAAAACACAATATACAGCAGGTGTTGCTCTTATCGAAATCGAGAGATATGCAAGCAGGATCAAGATTCATATCCATACTGCTAAACCAGGTATGATTATTGGTAAAGGTGGAGCAGGTATCGAAGCCTTAAAGAATCAGCTTGCCAAAATTACTGGTAAAAGCATATTTATCAACATCGTAGAGATAAAAAATGTTGACGTTAATGCACAGCTTGTTGCAGAAAACATCGCATCACAGCTTGAAAGAAGAGTTTCTTTCAGACGTGCTATGAAACAATCTATAACAAGAGCATTAAGAGGCGGCGCACATGGGGTTAAAACCATGGTTGCAGGCAGAGTTAACGGAGCAGAAATGGCAAGAACAGAGCATTACAGCGAAGGAAACGTGCCGCTGCAGACTTTGAGAGCGGATATCGACTATGGTTTCGCAGAAGCAAACACAACATACGGTAAACTCGGCGTAAAAGTCTGGATAAATAAAGGAGAAGTTCTTCCTGAAAAAAAAGAAGATAAGAAGAACTAAGGAAGGAGGAAACCACAATGTTAATGCCTAAAAGAGTAAAGCGTAGAAGAGTATTCAGAGGCAGAATGAAAGGTAAAGCAACCAGGGGTAATACTATTACTTACGGTGATTATGCAATACAAGCCATGGAGCCGGGTTGGATCACTGCCAATCAGATAGAAGCAGCCCGTATCGCTATGACTAGATATATAAAAAGAGGTGGACAAGTCTGGATCAAAATATTCCCAGACAAGCCAGTAACTCAAAAACCGGCAGAAACCAGGATGGGTTCCGGAAAAGGATCACCGGAATATTGGGTTGCAGTAGTAAAACCTGGAAGAGTTATGTTTGAGATCAAAGGAGTTTCCGAAGAACTTGCTAGAGAAGCGATGAGACTTGCAATGCATAAACTACCTATAAAAACTAAATTTGTTACCCGTAAAGATTTTGAGGAAGTGGGTGGTGAATCCAATGAAAGCTAAAGAAATTAGAGAATTAACGAATCAGGAACTGGAGACTAAATTGTCTGAACTCAAGGAAGAGTTGTTCAACTTAAGATTCCAGCTTGCCACTGGTCAATTGGAGAATCCAATGAGAATCAGGGAAGTAAAAAGAACATATGCAAGGGTAAAAACTATCCTTACAGAACGTGAATTTAAAGCTATTGAAGCTTAATGAAAAAGGAGGTTTCTTTTGTGGAAAGAGCGCAAAGAAAAACAAGAGTCGGTAAAGTAGTTAGTGACAAAATGGATAAAACTATTGTTGTTGCTGTAGAAACTTTCGTAAGACATCCTCTTTACAGTAAAAGGGTAAAAAAGACTACAAAATTCAAAGCTCATGATGAATTAAATCAGTGCGGCATCGGTGATGTAGTGAAAATAATGGAAACAAGACCTTTAAGTAAAGATAAAAGATGGAGATTAGTAGAGATCTTAGAGAAAGCACTGTAATAGTGCTGAAAGGAGGCAAAGCATATGATACAACAAGAAAGTCGACTGAAAGTTGCTGATAATACAGGAGCTAAAGAATTGTTGTGCATTAGGGTTCTTGGCGGCTCAGGTAAGAGATATGCAAGAGTTGGTGATATAATTGTTTGCGCAGTTAAAAGTGCAACACCCGGCGGAGTTGTTAAAAAAGGTGATGTAGTAAAGGCTGTCGTAGTAAGAACAGTAAAAAGTACAAGAAGAGAAGACGGAAGCTATATTAGATTCGATCAGAATGCTGCTGTAATCATTAAAGATGATAAACAGCCAAGGGGAACACGTATTTTCGGACCTGTTGCCAGAGAACTGAGAGAAAAGAAATTTATGAAAATATTATCCCTTGCACCGGAAGTACTTTAAGAGGAGGTGGCTTATATGCGTAACAAAATTCATGTTAAAAAAGATGATATGGTAATGATAAACTCAGGTAAATACAAGGGCGAAAAGGGAAAAGTCCTCACTGTCTTTACAAAAGAAAATAGAGTGATCGTCGAAGGAATAAATATGGTTACAAAACATATGAAACCTTCCCAGAAAGTTCAACAAGGCGGAATAATCAAACAAGAAGGTAAAATACATGCTTCTAACGTAAATCTTTTCTGCACTAAATGCAACAAGGGCGTTAGAACAGGCAGCAAAATTCTTGCAGACGGATCAAAAGTTCGTGTTTGCAAAAAGTGCGGCGAAACATTCAATAAGTAGTTGGGAAGGAGGTACAATAAATGCCAAGATTGAAGGATAAATATAAAAACGAGGTAATTCCTGCAATGATGGAAAAGTTCAAATACTCAAACATCATGGAAGTGCCTAAATTAGAAAAAGTAGTTATTAATATGGGTTTAGGCGACGCTAAGGACAATGCTAAGCTTTTAGAAGCTGCGGTTAAGGACCTGGCAATTATAGCAGGACAAAAACCAGTTATAACAAGAGCCAAAAAATCCGTTTCTAACTTTAAAGTCAGAGAAGGTATGAATATTGGAGCAAAGGTAACACTTAGATCTGATAGAATGTATGAATTTTCTGATAAATTTTTCAATATAGCATTACCAAGAGTAAGAGACTTCAGAGGAGTATCTTCAAAATCTTTTGACGGAAGAGGCAATTATGCCCTTGGCGTAAAAGAGCAGTTGATCTTCCCTGAAATTGAATATGATAAAGTGGAACAAATCAGAGGTATGGATATCATTTTTGTTACTACAGCAAAAAGTGATGAAGAAGCTTTAGAATTACTAAGCTTGTTGGGAATGCCTTACAATAGATAATTTAAGGAGGAATCAGGATGGCTAAAAAAGCTATGGTAGAAAAACAACAAAAAACACCAAAGTATTCTACAAGGGCTTATAATAGATGTCGTATTTGCGGAAGACCTCATGCATATTTAAGAAAATTCGGTGTTTGCAGAATATGCTTTAGAGAATTAGCTTATAAAGGTGAAATACCAGGCGTAAAAAAAGCAAGTTGGTAGAAAGATTTATTTTGGAAGGAGGTACACAAAAATGGTAATGACCGATCCTATAGCAGATATGCTTACAAGAATCCGTAATGCAAATGATGCTAAACATGAATGTGTAGTAATCCCGTCTTCAAACGAGAAAAAAGCGATTGCAAAAATATTGTTAGAAGAGGGTTTTGTTAAAAACGTAGAATATACAGATGATGATAAGCAGGGAATAATCAAAGTCACTTTAAAATATGGCGATAACAAGCAAAAAGTTATCACTGGTATTAAAAGGATATCTAAACCTGGCTTAAGAGTATACAGCAGAAAAGACGAAATACCTAAAGTGCTTAACGGACTGGGTATAGCGATTATATCAACATCTAAAGGTGTTGTAACTGATAAGGTAGCAAGAAAAGTAGGAGTAGGCGGAGAGGTGCTTTGTTACGTTTGGTAACAGGCCACCAGAATAGGAGGTGTTATAATGTCTAGAATCGGAAGAATGCCAGTTGTCGTTCCAGCAGGAGTTACTGTAGCTATTGATGGAAGCAACGTTACCGTAAAAGGACCAAAAGGCGAACTATCCAAAACATTTCATAGCGATATCAATATTGAGCAGGAAGCTGGTCAGTTGCTCGTAACAAGACCATCTGATAAAAAAGAGCACAGATCACTTCACGGACTTACAAGAGCGCTTCTAAACAACATGGTTGTTGGAGTAAGCGCCGGCTTTGAAAAGAAACTTGAAATCAATGGAGTAGGATACAGAGCAGCAAAACAGGGAAGTAAGTTGAATTTAAGTTTAGGTTACTCTCACCCGGTTGAAATGGAAGATCCTGAAGGAATTACAACTGAAGTTGAAGGAACAAATAAAATAACTGTTAAAGGCATCGACAAAGAAAAAGTTGGAGAACATGCTGCTAACATCAGAAAGAAAAGACAGCCTGAACCTTATAAAGGAAAAGGAATTAAGTACGCTGACGAGAAGATCAGAAGAAAAGAAGGTAAAACTGGTAAGAAGTAGGAAGGAGTGAGTCCAAATGATAAAAAAACCCGTTAAAAATAAGATCAGGAAAAACCGACATAAAAGAATGCGATTTAAACTTAACGGAACGGAAGCAAGACCAAGACTTAACGTGTTTAGAAGCAACAGCTACATCTATGCACAAATAGTTGATGACTCAAAAGGAATCACATTGGTGAGCGCTTCTACACTAGAAACTGATTTAAGGGATAAATTGACATCCACAAAAAATAAAGAGGCAGCGAAATTGGTTGGAAAACTGATTGGCGAAAGAGCTCTTGCAAAAGGAATTGAAACGGTAGTATTTGATAGAAGCGGTTATCTCTATCATGGAAAAGTAAAAGAGTTGGCTGAAGGTGCAAGAGAAGCCGGACTGAAGTTTTAGAAAAGGAGGTTAATCCATGCAGCGAGTATTAATTGATGCTAGTAAAATGGACCTGAAAGAAAAGGTCGTATCAATAAACAGAGTAACTAAAGTTGTTAAAGGCGGAAGAAATTTCAGATTCAGCTGTTTAGTAATAGTTGGAGATGAGAATGGTCACGTTGGAGCAGGCGTTGGCAAAGCTCTTGAAATACCTGAAGCTATAAGAAAAGGTATTGAAGATGCAAAGAAAAACCTTATCAAGATTCCAATGGTAAATACTACTATACCTCATGAAATAGTTGGACATTTCGGAGCAGGTTCAGTGCTTCTGAAGCCAGCCGGAGCAGGTACAGGTGTTATTGCCGGTGGTCCTGTTAGGGCTGTACTTGAACTTGCAGGTATCAGAGATATCAGAACGAAATCTCTTGGAACCAATAATGCAAGGAATATGGTCAATGCGACTTTGGAAGGTTTAGCTCGTTTGACTACTGTAGAAGCAGTAGCAAAATTAAGAGGGAAAAGTATAGAAGAGATTCTAGGATAGGAGGGAGTATCCATGCCGGATTTAAAGATTACTTTAAAGAAAAGCAAGATAGGCAGACTGGATAAGCACATTGCTACCGTAGAAGCCTTAGGATTAAGAAAAATAGGTCAAACTGTTGTTAAACAAGATACACCTCAAATTAGGGGTATGATCAATAAAGTTGACTTTATGCTGGAAGTAGAAGAAGTATAAGGAGGTGTAACATATGAGATTACATGAATTGAGACCTGCAGAAGGTTCTACTAGAAAAGAAAAAAGAAAAGGTAGAGGTACTGCTTCAGGACAAGGTAAAACTGCTGGACGTGGTCAGGATGGTCAAAAGTCTAGATCAGGCGGCGGTGTCAGAATCGGTTTTGAAGGTGGACAGATGCCTTTAGCCAGAAGACTGCCAAAAAGAGGTTTTTCAAATGCTCGATTTAAGAAGGATTATGCTATCGTTAACGTAGAAGATTTAAATATATTCGAAAACAACACAGAAGTAACTCCGGAACTGCTGATGGAATGCGGTTTAGTAAGAAAATTACTCTCAGGCGTAAAAATATTGGGAGATGGAGAGCTTAGTGTTTCGTTAACTGTAAAAGCTAGCAAGATCAGTAAATCAGCTGAAGAAAAAATAGTATCAGCCGGAGGAAAGGTAGAGGTGATCTAATATGCTCTCTACCTTGAGGGATGCCTGGAGAATACCCGATTTACGAAGAAAAATCACTTTCACTCTATTAATGCTATTCATCTATAGATTAGGTACCTTCATACCCGTTCCATATATTGATACAGCCGTTTTGGCTCAATATATTCAAAGCGGAAGCATGTTAGGATTATATGACATTATATCTGGGGGAAACTTTAGCAATTTCACAATATTCGCCATGAGTATTACTCCATATATCAATGCTTCGATCATTATGAACCTCCTCTCCTTTGCGATACCAGCGCTTGAAAACCTGGCCAAAGAAGGGGAAGAGGGAAGAAAGAAACTAGCACAGTATACAAGATATCTTACAATTGTACTTGCGCTTATTCAGGCACTGGGAATGACACTTACTTTTCAGAACATTATGACTGAGAAAAACTGGTTCACAATATCAGTGGTAATTCTCACGGTAACGGCTGGTACAGCATTTCTTATGTGGCTTGGTGAACAAATCACTGATCGAGGCATAGGAAACGGTATTTCACTTTTAATATTTGTAAGTATCATATCAAGATTGCCATCGGCAATTGTTTCGCTGTTTGAATACATTAAAGTAGGAACACTGAATTATTTCAGTTTAGTACTGTTTTTAGTATTTGCTGTCGTTGTAATCATAGCTGTAATAGCTGTACAGGAGGGGCAAAGAAAAATCCCGATTCAATACTCCAAAAGAGTGGTTGGAAGAAAAATGTACGGTGGTCAAAGTACACATATTCCGCTGAAAGTAAATATGGCAGGAGTTATTCCTGTAATATTTGCAAGCTCGATAACGATGTTTCCTGCAACACTTGCGAATTTCTTTCCGAGTTCAGGAGTGGCGCTATGGATATCGAAATATTTCGGCTGGGGAACTCTGGTAACTACGATTATATACATCTCTTTGACAATTGCATTTACATTCTTTTACACAGCAGTTACTTTCAATCCGATAGAGGTAGCAAACAATCTGAAAAAGAATGGCGGATTTATTCCAGGAATCAGACCAGGCAGACCAACTACAGATTATATTAACAAATCTGTAACGAAACTTACCTTGTTTGGAGGAATATTCTTAGCCGCGGTTGCTACAGTTCCTATTTTGGTGGGTAACGTAATGAATGTAAATCTTCAGTTCGGTGGAACAAGCCTGCTTATCGTAGTTGGTGTAGCCATTGATTCCATTAAACAGCTCGAATCTCAAATGATGATGAGACATTATAATGGATTTCTGAAGTAAATTTTACTAAATGGAGATGAATTAAATGAGAATAGTACTTTTGGGACCTCCAGGAGCGGGGAAGGGTACTCAGGCAGCAAACATAGTTGACGAATATAACATACCCCATATTTCCACTGGAGATATTTTCAGAAAGAATTTGAAAGAAAATACTAAACTTGGACTTAAAGCAAAAGAGTACATGGATAAAGGGCTTCTAGTTCCGGATGAACTTGTTGTCGATCTTGTGAAAGACAGACTTCTCCAGGACGACTGTAAGCAGGGATTCATGCTCGATGGTTTTCCAAGAACAGTATTCCAGGCTGAAGCTTTGGATGCAGAACTTAAGAAAATGAACATTAAGCTTGATGTAGTTCTTAATGTTGATGTGAAGCAAGAGTTACTTATGTCAAGACTAACCGGCAGACATGTTTGTAAAGGCTGCGGGGCAACATATCACATCAGCAACAACCCTCCAGCAAATGCAGGCATATGCGACAGCTGCGGAGGAGAACTCTATCAGAGGGCTGATGACACAGAAGAGACTGTATCAAAGAGACTGCAAGTATACAATGATCAGACCCAGCCATTGATCGATTATTATCATAAAGCTAACCTTTTGAAAAATATCGATGGTGAAAAAGAAATTGGTCAGGTATTTGAAGATATTAAAGAAATTCTCGCTGGAGTAAAGTGATGATAATCATAAAATCTCCAAAAGAAATTGAATTAATGAAGAAAGCAGGCAAGGTAGTTGCTGGAGTTCACCACCTGATGGCAGAACGTATAAAACCTGGGATCACTACTTTGGAACTAGACCGTCTGGCTGAAGAATTTATTTTGAAAGCCGGCGCGAAACCTGCATTTAAAGGCTATAACGGATTCCCTTCATCGATATGCACGTCTGTAAATGAGGAAGTTGTGCATGGCATACCGTCAAACAGAACTTTGCTTGATGGAGATATCATAGCGGTGGATGTTGGAGCTGTGGTCGACGGATATTACGGAGATTCAGCAAAAACATATGCTGTTGGAAATATTTCTTCTGAAGCGAAGAGACTTATCCAGGTAACCAGGCAAAGTTTCTATGATGGACTAAAGTACGCAGTTAAAGGCAATAGGTTATCTGATATATCCAACCGCATACAAAAGACAGTTGAGGAAAACGGCTTTTCAGTTGTAATTGATTATGTCGGTCATGGTATAGGAAGAGCGATGCATGAAGATCCTCCCATACCGAATTTCGGCATACCCAACAGGGGGCCAAGGCTAATACCTGGAATGGTTCTTGCTATTGAACCCATGGTGAATCTTGGAACCTATAAGGTAAAAACTCTCAGCGATAACTGGACTGTAGTTACACTTGATGTTAGCTTGTCTGCTCACTACGAGCATACAATCGCAATTACTGAAGACGGTCCTCCTGAGATACTGACAATTTAAGGGAAGTATCAGGGGTGAACAAATGAAAACAGAGAATTTTAAACTTGGTCAGGTGGTACGTTCAGTTGCTGGCAGGGACAAAGGAAGATTCCTTGTTGTCACTGAAATTAAGGAAACAGATTTTGTGCAGGTATCAGATGGAGATTTGAGACGACTTGAGAAGAGCAAAACAAAAAAAATCAAACATTTGGCAAAGACAAATCATGTCATTCCGGAGCTGAATGAAAGGCTTGAAAAAGGTCTGAAAGTAAGCAATGCGGATATACGAAAGTATTTGGATAAATACAAGAAAGATTATCTTATTGGAGAACGGGAGGTTATAGAATGACCAAGCAGGATGTAATTGAAGTAGAGGGCACAGTACTAGAAGCAATGCCTAATACAATGTTTCAGGTTGAGCTGGAAAATGGACATAAGATCCTGGCTCATATTTCCGGTAAATTGAGAATGAATTATATCAGGATATTACCTGGAGACAAAGTAATTGTAGAATTATCACCTTACGATCTTTCCCGCGGCAGAATCATATGGCGTGGAAAAGGTAAAAAGGGATAAAGGAGGAATCAAGATGAAGATCAGACCATCTGTAAAACCTATTTGTGAAAAATGCAAGATCATAAAGCGAAAAGGTAAAGTAATGGTTATCTGTGAAAATCCTAAGCATAAACAGAAGCAGGGCTAAAACATGAATGTAGTGCGGCTGAGTATCCAGGGATACTGACTATATTCTTTAAATAAATAAACAAAATATAACAGGAGGTGTAACATTTAATGGCCAGAATCGCCGGTGTTGACTTACCAAGAGATAAAAGAGTAGAAATTGGTCTTACTTATATTTTTGGTATCGGATTAACTAGTTCACATAAATTATTAGAAAAAACAGGAATCAATCCAGATACAAGAATTAAAGATCTTACTGAATCAGAAGTAAACCTGCTTAGATCAGCAATTGACAGTGACTATACTGTTGAAGGTGACTTAAGAAGAGAAGTTAACTTAAATATCAAAAGACTTATTGAAATTGGCAGCTACAGAGGATTAAGACACAGAAAAGGACTCCCAGTAAGAGGACAAAAAACTAAAACAAACGCGAGAACAAGAAAAGGTCCTAAGAGAACTGTAAGCAGGAAGAAAAAATAGTAGTCAGGAGGGAAATCAGGTATGGCAGCTAAAAAAGTTGTTAAAAGAGGAAAGAAAAAGATAAGAAAAAATATTGAAAGAGGTCAGGCACATATCCAGTCCACGTTCAATAATACTATCATAACCCTAACCGACGTTTCTGGGAATGCTATTTCATGGGCTAGCGCAGGCGGCTTAGGATTCAAAGGATCAAGAAAAAGCACTCCGTATGCAGCTCAAATGGCAGCGGAAGAAGCGGCAAAAGTTGCAATGGAACATGGTTTGAAAATGATAGAAGTATTCGTAAAAGGTCCGGGATCTGGAAGAGAAGCAGCAATCAGATCACTCCAGGCTGCTGGATTGGAAATATCATCTATTAAAGATGTTACTCCAATACCGCATAATGGTTGCAGACCACCGAAAAGAAGAAGAGTGTAGTTAAGATTAGGAGGTGTTATGATAAATGGCAAGATATACTGAAGCTTCATGCAGACTTTGCAGAAGAGAAGATATGAAATTGTACCTTAAGGGCGATAAGTGCTATAGCAATAAATGCGCGATGGAGAAAAGAGCATTTGCTCCTGGAGTTCACGGGCAACGTAGAACAAAGATGACTGAATATGGTATGCAGCTTAGAGAAAAACAAAAAGCGAAGAGAATCTACGGAGTTCTCGAGAGCCAGTTCAGAAAGTACTTTGAAATGGCAGCGGCAAAAAGAGGGATAACAGGCGAAAATCTGCTCCAAATTTTGGAGACAAGACTTGATAATACAGTTTATCGACTTGGCCTTGCATCTTCTAGAAAAGAAGCAAGACAGCTTGTATTGCACGAGCATTTCACTGTCAATGGCGGAAAAGTAAATATTCCTTCATTTTTAGTAAAAGAAAGCGATGTAATCAAGGTTACTGATAAGAGTAAAAAATCAAATAAATTCAAAGATGTTTTGGAATCCACATCAAGCAAAGTAGTACCTAAGTGGTTAGAAGTTGATTTTGAAAAGCTTGAGGGCAAAGTAATAGCATTACCTGCCAGAGACGATATTGATCTTGAAATAAAAGAGCATTTAATCGTAGAGCTTTATTCAAGATAGACAATTTTAAATTAGTTACCCTCAAAATTCCACTAAACAAAATATTAAAATGGGAGGGTTTATTATATGATAGAAATTGAAAAACCAAGAATTGAGATAATCGAATTATCAGATGATAATAGATATGGAAAATTTGTCGTGGAGCCTCTGGAAAGAGGCTACGGTATAACGCTGGGCAACTCATTAAGAAGGATAATGCTTTCTTCTTTGCCTGGAGTTGCTGTAACCAGTATTAAGATCGATGGAGTTCTCCATGAATTTTCAACAATTCCTGGAGTAAAAGAGGATGTTGTTGAAATTATTCTTAATCTGAAGAATATTGCAGCTAAACTTTACAGCGATGAACCGAAAATTGTAAGAATAGAAGCCAAAGGCGAATGTGAAGTAACTGCCGGAGATATTATTGGGGATGCAGATGTCGACATATTGAATCCTGAACTCCATATTGCTCACCTGAGCAAGGATGGCGAACTTAACATGGAGATCGTACTTGAAAAAGGAAGAGGCTATGTTCCTTCTGATAGAAACAAGTCTTATGATCAGCCAATAGGCACTATTCCTATCGATTCTTCTTTCACAACTGTGAAGAAAGTCAACTACAGTGTCGAAGACACCAGAGTAGGACAAATCACGGACTACGACAAGCTGACCATTGAGCTTTGGACAGATGGTACCATCACACCTGAAGAAGCGATATCTCTTTCTGCAAAAATCTTAAACGAACACTTGAATCTTTTTGTTGACCTGACTGACCATGTGAGTAATGTTGAAATCATGGTTGAGAAGGAAGAAAACAAAAAAGAGAAGATGCTTGAAATGTCTATAGAGGAACTTGAACTTTCTGTAAGGTCAAGCAACTGTTTAAGAAGAGCGAACATCAACACGGTTGAGGAGCTGACTACAAAGTCAGAAGAAGATATGATGAAAGTACGAAATCTTGGAAAAAAATCTATGAATGAAATAAAACACAAACTAGCAGAAATTGGTCTTGGTTTAAGACAAAGTGAAGAGTGATAAGGAGGGATAACAATGGCTGGTTATAGAAAACTGGGACGTCCCACAGATGAAAGAAGAGCGATTCTTCGTAACCTGGTTACAATCTTATTGGATAATGGGAAACTGGAAACTACAATTACAAGAGCAAAAGAAACACAAAGAATTGCAGAAAAAATGATTACTCTTGGTAAAAGAGGAGATCTTCATGCAAGAAGGCAAGCACTGGCTTATATTAACAGTGAAGCAGTTGTCGCTAAATTGTTTAACGAGATAGCACCTAAATATACCGAACGACAAGGCGGATACACAAGAATTTATAAGCTTGGACCAAGAAGAGGGGATGCTGCAGAAGTGGCATTACTTCAACTAGTATAACAACTATGGGATTAAACATTATGTTTAGTCCCTTTTGTCCATTTTTTTGAAGACGCAAATCACAGTTTATTAACTATCACACGAGGATTGCATGTCGATGACGATGTTCTCGTGATTAACAGGCTGACTGCAAAATTTTAAAGCAAGTAAATAACGCAGAAATACCTGATCTAATTTTTTGGAACGAGGATATTCATGAAAACAATGATTGAATTTAAAGACGTCAAATATATATATAAAAAGCATGAAGGCGAAGAAACTACTGCTATTGAAAATATCAGTTTTACTATAGAAAAGGGAGAGTTTATCGGAATCATAGGACATAACGGTTCAGGTAAGTCGACTCTTTCAAAGCTTATCAACGGAATTTTACATCCCACTCACGGCGATGTGATCGTCGCGGGTTTCAACACCAAAGATCACAGTAAGATATGGGATATCAGGCAGAATGCAGGCATGGTATTTCAAAATCCCGATAATCAATTGGTCGCGACCATGGTGGAAGAAGATGTTGCGTTTGGTCCAGAGAACCTGGGAATCGATCCTAAGGAAATTAGAAAACGTGTGGATGAGGCACTTGAAACGGTTGAAATGGGGGCATATAAAAATAAAAAACCCCATATGCTTTCGGGTGGCCAGAAGCAAAGGATCGCAATCGCAGGGATCCTTGCGATGAAACCAAAGTGCATCATTCTTGATGAACCCACAGCGATGCTTGATCCATCTGGAAGAAAAGAAGTGATGGATACCATTAAAAAGCTTAACAGAGAAGAAGGAATTACCATTGTTCATATCACCCATTACATGGATGAGATCGTAGAAGCGGATCGAGTGATCGTAATGGATAACGGACGGATTGCCATGAAGGGCAAACCTTTTGAAATTCTGACCCAGGTTGAAAAACTAAAAAGTTTACGACTTGACGTTCCGCAAATCACAGAGCTTGCATTTCAACTGAAAAATGAGCATCTGATTGACGATGATAAAATATTGACAGTGAATGAGATGGTGAAGAAATTATGTCAATAGAGATTACAAAGTTATCCCACATATATTCGCAAAATACCCCGTTTGAATCATCAGCGCTATGTGAAGTCTCTGCAGTAATAGAAAAAGGAGATTTCATTGGTCTTATCGGTCATACCGGCTCAGGGAAATCAACTTTGATACAGCATTTAAATGTGCTTTTGAAACCTACATCAGGATCCATACTGATCGATGGGGTTGATATTAATGCAAAAGGGACGAAAGTCAGAGATATCAGACAAAAGGTCGGTTTGGTATTTCAATATCCTGAACATCAGCTTTTTGAGGAGACCGTGGCAAAAGATGTTGCCTATGGACCGGGAAATCTTGGACTTCCCGAGAATGAAATCGTTCAGAGAGTTAAAGATGCGGTGAACATGGTTGGACTGGATTATGAGAAAATTAAAGATAAATCGCCCTTTGAATTAAGCGGCGGTCAGATGAGAAGAGTCGCTATTGCAGGCGTTCTGGCGATGAGTCCTGATATCTTGATTTTGGATGAACCCACTGCAGGACTTGATCCAAAGGGTAGAGACGATATACTAAAGGTGATCAAAGAATTGCATAAAGAAAATAATATTACGGTGATTCTGGTTTCCCATAGCATGGAAGATATTGCAAAACATGTAAACAAGATCATGGTGATGTATAATGGCAAAATCGAGTTTTACGATACACCTGAAAAAGTGTTTGCTCAGGCGGACCGACTGGAAGAGATCGGACTGGGTGTTCCCCAGGTCACTTACCTTATGAAAGAACTTAAAAAAACGGATCCCTTGGTCAGAGATGATATTTATACGATAGACCAGGCGAAGGCAGAGATCATTAATATGCTTAGGAGAAGAAAAAATGCTTAAAGACGTTACCATCGGACAGTATTATCCGACTGACTCAATAATACATAGGCTGGACCCACGGACAAAAATTCATTTTACATTCTTATATATCATCATCCTGTTCATGATCGATAACTTTGCCGGATATGTAATGGCCTTCGCCTTTCTTATTGGGATAACGTTGATATCAAAAATTCCACTGGGATATATCGTAAGAGGCGTAAAAGGGCTTGTATTCATTATCCTGATAACGGTCTTTATTAATCTGTTTATGACTCCAGGAACTCCGATTTTCAAATTCTGGATACTGGAAATAACGGATAAGGGCCTGGAGGTGGCTATATTCATGGCTTTAAGGCTTATCTTTCTGGTAACGGGAACTTCCCTCATGACACTGACTACCTCGCCTATAGCCCTGACAGATGGCATAGAATACTCCATAAAGGCGATACCCTTTATAAAAAATTATGCCCATGAGCTGGCAATGATGATGACTATCGCGCTGCGATTCATTCCCACGCTTATGGAGGAAACCGATAGGATCATGAAGGCTCAAAAGGCAAGGGGCGCAGATTTTGAAAGCGGGAACATGATCAAGAGAGCAAAAAATCTCATACCGATCCTGGTTCCATTGTTTGTCAGTGCTTTCAGGAGGGCTGATGAGCTTGCCATAGCCATGGAGGCAAGGTGCTACCGCGGGGGAGACAACAGAACAAGACTCAATGAACTGAAGTATCACAAAATCGATTTATACGCTTATGTGATCATCGTACTGATGACGGCAGCTATCCTTTCCACAAGATTTATTTTTAACTGGTGAAGAAGATGCGCAACATACAGATTTTAATCGAATACGATGGCTCACGCTACGCAGGATGGCAGATTCAGAAAAATGGATGTACGGTTCAGGAGAAGCTGACTCATGCGATAGAAATCACGACAAATGAAAAGATCAGTCTGCGAGGTTCAGGAAGAACAGATGCAGGAGTACATGCTTTTGAGCAAAGCGCCAACTTTACAACCGATAGCGCCATTCCCATTGACAAAATTCCCTATGCGTTAAATACACATCTTCCAGGGGATATCCGGGTGATTGAGGCCATTGAGCGAGAACTTGATTTTCACAGCAGATACTCCTCAAAAGGTAAAATATATGAATACCATGTTCTCAATAATCTGCATGGCAGCGCGCTGAAAAGAAACAGAGCCTGGCATGTCAGACACTCTCTTGATATTGAAAAGATCCTTGCAGGTATGGAATTTTTAAAAGGGACACATGACTTTACTTCTTTTGCATCTGCCAGAAGCGAAGTAGAAGACAAGGTAAGAACCATCAGCAGTTTTGATATGAGGAAAGAAGACAGTCTGCTGATCTTTACATTGGAAGGAAGCGGCTTTTTATACAATATGGTACGAATAATGGTTGGCACATTAATTCAGACAGGAATAGGTAAATTTGAGCCAGAAGACTTAGGAAAAATCATGCTGGAAAAGGACAGAAGATGTGCAGGGATTACTGCCCCACCTCAAGGGCTGTACTTAAAGAAAGTTTTATACTAAATTGGTATTATTTTGTCATTCTTATAGACTTAAAGAGAACTTTTAAATATAATCTAGTTAGGGGTCATTGTGGACATAACTAAATATTAGGGGTGGTTATCTATGATTAATGAACAATTGAAGTCAATGATCGAAGATAAAATTGACAAAGCAAATTACAATAATAAAGGGTTCGCCAGTGTCGCATTAGAGGGGATCGAAAATGCGGAGACAGTTGATGCCATACTTGCTGATCTTGGTGATAAGTACAATGAATATAAATTTGAGTATAGCGTGGAAACAGGCACATTAAAGATCGTTAATCCTGGTGAGGATATCGAGTCCTTTGAAAGAAGGCATCCTTCACCCAGACAATGTGGTAATTAAGAAATAATATTGCGTAAACATGACGGTATGAATTCTTAAGTTGTCCGCAGTCCCTAAATACCGTCATTTTCCAAGGAATCAAAAAGCCATTTCTGGATGGTAATATAGTTTGGAAATGGCTTTTTGATTATTTTGGCGATGGAGATTGGATGATTAGTTTAAAAAAACAATAAATCTATGAAAAAGTTGACATTTGAGGATTTTTGTAATAAAATATTCGTTGGCACGTTATCTGATCCACTAGCCCCGGATCAGTTAATTGATATAGAACATGAAATTGTATGAGGAGGATATATTAGATGAACGCAAGATCTACAGTAATGGCCAAAAGCGGCACAGTAGAAAGAAAATGGATCCTGGTTGACGCTGATGGACAGACATTAGGAAGATTAGCCAGCCAAGTTGCTTCAATTCTTCGTGGTAAGAATAAACCAATTTACACACCACACGTTGATGCAGGTGACTTTGTCATAATTATAAATGCAGAGAAAATCGTTTTAACAGGTAAGAAATTAGACCAAAAAATGTACAGGAGACATACTGGACATCCAGGTGGACTTAAAGAAGTAACTTACAGAAAGCTTATTGCTGAGAAACCGGAATTTGTTGTTGAAAAAGCAATAAAAGGTATGCTTCCACATACTATTCTGGGAAGACAAATGTTTAGAAAATTAAAAGTATACAGCGGCAGTGAGCATCCACATGCAGCTCAAAAACCGGAATTACTTGAAATAACTTATAAGTAGAGGGAGGGAGGAATTATTATGTCTAAGATACAATACTTTGGAACTGGAAGAAGAAAAACATCTGTAGCTAGAGTCAGACTTCTGCCAGGTACAGGAAAAATCACAGTTAACAAAAAAGATTTAAATGACTATTTTGGAATGGAGACACTAAAGGTTATTGCGAAGCAGCCTCTAACCCTTACTGATTCACTTGATAAATTTGATGTTATCGTAAAAGTACACGGTGGAGGTTTCACAGGTCAGTCAGGTGCAATCAGACACGGTATTACAAGAGCGCTTGTTAAAGCTGATGAAACATTGAAGCCAGCTCTTAAAAAAGCAGGATATCTTACTAGAGATTCCCGTATGGTTGAAAGAAAGAAATACGGTCTCAAAAAAGCAAGAAAAGCATCACAGTTTTCAAAAAGATAACAATTACTTGCGGACATACCGCATATACAAAGCCCAGAATGCTTGCATTCATGGGCTTTTTTTTGACTAGGAAAGTTCGACTAGCTCGCTGGTGTCCAAACTTTCCTAGCCTACTTGAATAACGCGTGATCGAAGTTATTCTTGTGGCGAGTTTAAAAAACCATGCAGCTTATTGTTGATTTATGATAAAATAATATGATGATACTGCAGCTGTTTTTAGTCAGCAACAGTCTTGATTATGAATTAAAAACTCAAATAGTATCTAGAAAAGAGATGATAGATTTGTCGGAAAAAACATGGCCTATCGGCGTTATGGATTCCGGGGTAGGCGGTTTGACGGTAGTCAGGGAACTCATAAGAATGTTGCCTGAAGAGCATGTGATTTATTTTGGAGATTCTAAAAGAATGCCTTATGGAAACAGGAGCGAGGAAGAGATCGTATTCTTTGCCAACAGCATTATAAAATTTCTGGAAGACAAGGGTGTAAAGGCAATACTGTTAGCCTGTAATACAGTGTCTTCCCAAATTGGAAATCTCACCAGCAGAGTGCCTCTATTTGGAATTATCGAGGCAGGGTGCGTAGCGGCGATAGAGAGTTCAAAAGATGAAAAAATCGGACTGATCGCAACGGTGGCTACCGTAAAAAGCGGCGTATACGACAGTACGTTAAAAAGGATAGATTCTTCAAAAAAACTGATTTCTAATGACAGCAGAAAATTGCCTCAGGTAATCAATGATCAGCTAAAGCACAAGTATCTTTTAGATAAGCACATTCATGAGTGCATTGATCCAATCCTGGAGGCTGGAGATGTCAACGAATTGATTCTGGGCTGTAGCCACTTTCCAATCATTGAAGATGAAATTGCCCAAATCTACCCAAAACTTAAGTTGATCAATCCGGCAAGCAAGCAGGTACAGATATTGACGGAATACCTGGATGGCAAAGAGCTTAGAAACAACGCTAATCTAAAAAAAGTAGAAGTGTATACAACAGCAGGCATCAAGGAGTTTGAAGGTGCCCTGGAGCGATTGAACATCACAACAACAAAGCTAGGAAAAGTAAAGTTACTGGAAGAAGACTGAAAAACAAACAAATAAATAAGGAGGTAAACCTTTGGAAGAGAATAAGAAAGTATTGTATAGCGGGATTCAACCTTCCGGTGCATTTACTATAGGGAACTATTTTGGAGCTATCAAGAATTGGGTGGATTTGCAAAGTGATTATGACTGCTATTTCTGTATTGTAGACCTACATGCCATCACTGTGCCTCAGGTTGCTAAAGAACTGCGAAAAAACAGCTATGAATCTTTGATAACGCTTCTTGCATGCGGGCTTGATCCGGAGAAAGTCACACTATATTTTCAGTCCCATGTGAGCGCTCATGCCGAACTAACGTGGATATTAAACAATTATACATATATGGGTGAATTGGGCAGAATGACACAGTTTAAGGATAAAGCCCAAAAGCAAGGTGAAAACATTAGAGTAGGACTATACAGTTATCCCGTTTTAATGGCCGCGGATATCCTGCTGTACCAGACGGATGTCGTTCCGGTAGGAGAAGATCAGAAACAGCACCTCGAACTCACCAGGGATATTGCCAGTCGATTCAATAATTTATATTCCCCGACTTTCAAAGTACCGGAACCATTTATTGGTGAAAAAGGCGGAAGAATCATGAGTCTCCAGGAACCAACTTGTAAAATGTCGAAATCTGATGAAAACAATAACGCTTTCATTGCACTCCACGACGGACGTGATCAGATCATAAAAAAATTCAAAAGAGCAATTACCGATTCTGAAGCGGAAGTCAGATATGACAAGTCTGAAAAAGCGGGAGTTTCGAACCTCATGGAAATCTACAGCTGTGCAACAGGAAAAGACTACGCTGAAATTGAAAGGGAGTTTTCTGGAAAGGGCTATGGGGATTTTAAATCTGGCGTTGGAGAAGCGGTTGCTGATGCACTAAAACCTATCCAGGAAAAATATAAGGAGCTCTACGAGGATAAATCCTACATCAAGGAAATCATATCGAAGAGTACTGAAAGGACAATCAGAACGGCAAGCAGGACGTTAAGCAAGGTGAAGAAAAAAGTAGGATTCTTCGAATTTTGATTTTGCAAGAAAAAAAATGTAACTTTCAAAACATATTGAACAGACTTATGAATTATGATACTATAAAGATTACCTTATTTGTTGATATCGTTGTTTTGTATAGGTTGTGCATATAAACTGAGCAAGTTGCTGTATTTATATAAAAACGATTTGAATAAATATACAGAAAGAAAAATCAAGAGTGAATAATATATATTTAATCTTGCACGAAAGGGTAATATTTATGGAGAAGAAAAGTGAAAGCAAAACCCATTATAAAAAATATAAGCACAATGCCGTCGATGTGATCAAACCCAATCTTTTTGAGGAGTATTTTCCATATACAGAGATACCCAGATTAAAGTTTAATGGGAAGCAATTACCCATGGATATTCCCGAGGAAATATGGATCACGGATACGACCTTTAGAGATGGACAGCAGTCAATGGCCTCTTTTACAGTGGAACAAATCGTCGAACTTTTTGATTGTATGCACAAAATCGACAACGGCACGGGACTTATCAGGACGACAGAATTTTTTCTTTACTCAGAAAAAGACCGGGAAGCTGTAAGAAAATGCATGGACAGAGGTTATGATTTTCCCCAGATCACGTCCTGGATAAGAGCAAATGAGAATGATTTCGAACTGGTAAAGAGCATGGGGATCAAAGAGACGGGTCTTTTGATGTCGTGTTCAGACTATCATATTTTTAAGAAATTGAAACTGACAAGAAGTTCCTGCATGGAAAAATATCTTGATATTGTGGAAAAAGCTTTGGAAAGCGGAATCCAGCCAAGATGTCATCTTGAAGATATTACAAGAGCTGATTTCTTTGGATTTGTCGTACCCCTTGTACAAAATATTCAGGAGTTGGGAAATGCGGCAGGGGTCCAAATCAAAATCCGATTATGTGATACATTAGGACTTGGTGTGCCATACCAGGGTGCTGATCTTCCAAGAAGCATACCAGGGCTGATCAATGGGATCAAAGAATATTGCCAGGTGCCTTCCAGTGCGATTGAATGGCATGGACATAACGATTATCATAATGTGGTGACCAATGCAACTACCGCATGGCTTTATGGTGCATCTGCTGTAAATACAACGATCTTTGGAATCGGAGAAAGAACAGGCAATTGTCCTCTGGAAGGAATGCTCATTGAATATTTGCAGATCAAAGGCGATAAAAAAATCAATCTTAAACTCATCAATGAACTGAAATCCTTTTTTGAAAGAGAATTCAATTACGTTATCGATGAGAAAAGACCCTTTGTGGGAAATGATTTTAATCTTACAAAAGCAGGCGTTCATGCTGACGGCATAATGAAGTTTGAAGCGATTTACAATTCTTTTGACACAAAGAATATCTTAGGTAGACCGGTTGTCATAAAAGTCAATCAAACTTCTGGACTTGCGGGGATTGCCGCGTGGATAAACAATTACTTCTCTCTTACCGAGACAGACAGAGTGAGTAAAAAAGATCCGGCGGTTTACGATATGAAGGTCTGGGTCGACGAACAATATGAAAATGGAAGAACATCATCTATTACGGATGAAGAGCTGAAAAAACTGACGGAGCTGTATCTCGACAGGGATCTTATGGCAGAGAACAGATAATATATTTTTGAAAGGAGTTTACCATGGCGTATACAATAACAGAAAAAATAATCAAAAATCACCTGGTGGTTGGAGACATGATAAGAGGAACAGAGATCGGGATTAGAATTGATCAGACACTTACTCAGGATTCTACAGGAACGATGGCTTATCTTCAGTTTGAGGCAATGGAGGTGCCACGGGTTAAAACAAAAAGAAGTGTGGCATATATCGATCACAACATGCTTCAGACAGGTCCTGAAAACATGGACGATCATATTTATATTCAAACGGTGGCAAAAAAACATGGAATATACTATTCAAAACCTGGTAATGGCATTTGCCATCAGGTAAATATCGAGAGGTTTGGTGTTCCTGGTCAGACGCTGTTAGGATCGGATAGTCATACACCTACAGGCGGTGGTCTGGGTATGCTTGCAATCGGCGCAGGGGGACTGGACGTAGCCGTTGCAATGGCAGGTGGAGAATATTACATCACCATGCCTGAAATCGTAAAAGTTGAGCTTATTGGAAAGCTTAATATTGGAGTTGCTTCAAAAGACATCATCCTGGAAGTACTTAAGAGATTCACTGTAAAGGGCGGAATCAACAGGGTTTTTGAATATGTAGGTGAAGGTGTTCAAGGGCTGACCGTGCCTGAAAGAGCGACAATAACGAATATGGGCGCTGAACTGGGAGCGACGGCTTCCATATTCCCGTCGGATCTTGTAACCTTGGATTTCCTCACAAAGCAGGGAAGAGCTAAGGACTATGTCGAACTGACGGCTGATAAAGATGCAAAATATGACGTTGAAATAACGATTGACTTAAGCGAGCTCAGGCCTCTTGCGGCTTGTCCTCACAGCCCTGACAAGATCAGTGAAATAAAGGCGATCGCGGGCAAAAAAGTCAATCAGATTGCTGTTGGAAGCTGCACAAATTCGTCCTACATGGATTTGATGAAGGTAGCCAACATTCTTGATGGCAAGAATATCGCTGAAGATGTATCCTTTGTCGTGGCTCCAGGTTCCAAGCAAGTGCTTAATATGCTGGCAGAGAATGGGGCTTTGGCAAAACTTATCGATGCAGGCGCAAGAATTCTTGAATGTGGCTGCGGACCTTGCATAGGTATGGGACAATCCCCGAACACCGCTGGAATTTCCTTAAGGACTTTCAACAGGAATTTCAAAGGCAGGTCGGGAACTGTTGATGCCGATGTATACATTGTCAGTCCGGAAACTGCAGCGGTATCAGCAATCACGGGAGTAATCACTGATCCGTCAGATGTTGTTGAATTCAGCCAGATCGATATTAAAATACCAGATATGTTTAAGATCAATGATAATATGGTCATCCCTCCTGCTGAAGAAGGCAGCTATGTGGAAGTGATCAAGGGACCAAATATTAAACCCTTCCCTAAAACAGAGGATTTGCAGGAAAGAATCGTGAAGAAGGTACTTGTGAAGGTAGAGGACAATATTACGACCGACCATATCATGCCTTCCAATGCGAAGCTGCTTCCATATAGGTCTAACATACCTTACCTGTCAGATTATTGCCTGACACCTTGTGATCCTGATTTCCCTCAAAGGGCTAAGGATAACAATGGAGGGATCATTGTAGCGGGACACAACTATGGACAGGGTTCCAGCAGAGAGCATGCGGCATTGGCTCCCTTGTATCTTGGAATAAAAGCGGTCATCGCAAAATCCTTTGCAAGAATTCACAAGAACAATCTGATAAATAATGGAATACTTCCATTGGTATTTACAGATGAAGCGGATTATGACGTTTTAGAGCTGATGGATGAAATTGTTATCGAGTATGTAAAAAACGGAGTCGAGAAGAAAGAACTTACAATAAAAGACACTTCGAAGAACAAAGAAATTAAGGTTAAAGTGGATATAAGCGACAGACAGGTTCAAATTCTTAAAAATGGCGGCCTGATCAACTACATCAAGGTAACAAAAAAGTAAAAATAAACATAATAAGGCACCCTGGAGGGTGCCTTATTTAATGCGAATTTCCTAAAGAAGAAGCTCTAAAACATCAAAATATTTTATAGGTCTCTCGTCTCGCCAGTTCAAGCCTGTTTCAAAGTTCATGTCCTTGAAAAATTCTTCGATGAGATGGCCATTAATATTTTTTACGGAAAGAAGATCCGTTAGGGCCGATATTTTTATAATGCTTTCATATACAGCCTTGTCAAATAGATCAGGATAAGAGTCAGTGAATTGGAGGGTATCATCGCAGGGGTGCTTCCAGACCTGGTGATCAAGATTAAGCACATTTATATCATCTCCTGCACTGACAGGATAAAAAGCAGAGGAGTAATCACCGAAACGTTTGGTGAAGATTTCATAAATACCTGTAGTGAATCTTTTAAGACCTGAAGGATCAGACACTGCACCTGTCAGCTTTCTTGATTTTTCGATACTTTTTTTAATGGTGCCTTCTTGGACTTCAAGTCCGAAAGTGCTTTCAATAACTTTTGAATAATATTTTTCGAGAATGTCTATTTTGGTTTCGGCTATTTCAAATAACTCACCCAGTTTGAACTGATAGGCTTTCTTATTATACCTGTTTTTGAAAAATGCAATATCCAGCAGTATTTCATATTTTTTATGCAAGTTCTTATATTTTTCAGACACGGGATCTGACTTGAGGTATTTTCCTGTCCTGTAGATGATAAAGGGATGCGTCATGACATCCAGGGTGTGGTGGGTTACAAAGCCGCAAAGATAAGAATACAAGACATCTCGTTTATAAGATGATTCCAAATTGTTCAGATAATCGAAAGAATTGGTGAAAAATTCATTGATATGCTGTGTATGAATCAAGGAACCATAATTGATCCGATTTTCTTCCTTTTCCAGGACATTAAAGTAAAAAAACATATCGGGTCCTTGAGAGCCCAGATAAAATACGTCTTCCATCAAATGGAATCCGTCAAGTTTGCCCTGGATTTCCAGAAGCACCTCAAAGCCGCACATATAATGGTTAATCGCGTCAGACATACATTCACCTCCTGAATTGTATTTATATTCCTATCATATCACAATTTTTATCAAGTATTAATCCATTCAGAAAGAAAAGATGTTAAAATAGAACTACGAGACAGCGTCTAGCACACATATAAAACGAAGGGGTGAAGATATGAAGCTTACGAAAGAAGAAATAAGCTGGATACTTTACGATTGCGGCAATTCTGCCTATTCAATAATCATCACAACGGCTATTTTTCCAATTTATTTTACGAGTATGAGCAGTATCGCAGGAGTCTCAGATGCCGTCACGACTGCATGGTGGAATTATGGGAACTCTTTTGCGACGCTTTTGATCGTTCTTTTGAGCCCGATTCTTGGTACCATTGCTGACTACAAAGATTTCAAGAAAAGGTTCTTTACATTTTTTGCACTGCTGGGTGTAACTTTTTCTATAGCTTTGGCGTTTATTCCCACTGATCAGTGGCAGGTGATGATGATATTCTATATCATTACCGTCGTAGGATTTTCAGGCTCCAATATATTTTATGACGCTTTTCTGGTTGATGTAACAGTAGATGAAAATATGGATAAGGTATCTTCCAATGGATTTGCCTTTGGGTACATCTTTAGTGTCATACCATTTATCATCTGTATAGGATTAATAAACTACTCGGGGCTGGATAAGCTTCTTATGACACAGATTTCCTTTGTAATAACCGGATTGTGGTGGGGGCTTTTAACCTTACCCATGATAAAAAATGTCCATCAGATCCATTATATCGATCCGGAACCTAAACCAGTAGCGAATAGTTTTAAAAGGATGTTCAAAACCCTTAAAAATATCAGGCAGTACAAAGTAATTGCAATATTTTTGCTTTCGTACTTTTTCTATATCGATGGGGTCGATACGATCATAAGAAATGCGGCTGTATTTGGGGAACAAATCGGTTTAGATACTACTGGGCTGATGATAGCTCTCCTGCTTACTCAAATCGTTGCTTTCCCTTGTGCGATCATCTATGGCATGCTTGCGAAAAGATTTACTGCCAAAAGAATGATCGTTGTAGGGATACTGACGTACTTTATCGTTACTTTCATGGCAGCACGAATGGAAACGCTATTAGATTTTGCAATTCTTGGACTGATGATCGCATCTGCCCAGGGAGGAATCCAGGCGCTGAGCCGTTCCTATTTTGCTAAAATCGTCCCCAAAAAAAATGCCAACGAGTTCTTTGGCTTCTACAATATATTCGGAAAATTCGCTGCGATCATGGGGCCGATCCTTATCGGAACCATCACCCTGATAACCGGAGATATCCGAAAGGCCGTGCTAAGCCTCGTTGTACTTTTTGGGATAGGTCTGTTCTTCATCATCAAGCTGCCTGTTGATCCTGAAAGGATTGAATATTAATATGTTTGTATTAGCTGCAGAGATCGAAGTTAAACTTTTTGCAACCAGGTCCTTGAAGGAAAAAAGAAGCATAATCAAAAGCATTGTGGAAAAGCTAAAAAAAAGATTCTCCATGAGCGTCATCGAATCAGGAGATCATGAGTTGTGGCAAAAAAGCAGAATAGGATTTTCCTTCTGCAGTCTGGATGAAGCTGGCTGCAATGAAAGGCTGGAAACCATACTTGAATTCATTGAAGTGAATTCAGGCGCGGAAACTATTTCTGTAAAGAGTGAGATTTCAAAACTTTGACTGAAAAATATAACCATTGTAAATAAAAAGGAAACAGCCTGATCTGGTTTACAGATAGCTGCTTCCTTTATTGATTTCAGATCATTCACAAAGAACAGAAATGGAGTTTTCCCAAAGCCCATGGATATTGCAAAAGCTGACAGCCATTAATTCTCCAGTTTCTTCGATTTTTAGCTGAGTTACCACGCAGGGGGTGGTAAAAATTCCGGATTCCCCGTGAGCTCCAAAAGATACAGAAGCTACTTCCACCGGAAATTTTCCGCTTGCTGGTTTGAAGTACAATTTGATCCATTTGATATAATGCTCGAAAGTGTTCGGATGGGCGATTTCTTTCCCAACGGCCACTGTTACATCGAAAGTTTCACCTTTTTTTACTGTCTGGGGAGCCATTATTACTGGAACATGCTTTTCACTTTTCCAGTCACCGCTTTGTACTGTTGAAGTTATCTTAGACATAAATCATACACTCCTTTTTATTTCATTTGTTATCATAATTTCTATTATACCCATTCGGGTCTGATGATAAACAAATTATGTACTGTCAGGATTTCTGATATAATATAGTTGAGGCAGTATAGGATGATATGAGAGGTGAAATCATGAAAAGACTATTACTGATCGTTGAAGGAATTGTTCAGGGTGTGGGGTATCGATGGTTTGTTAAAGAGCTGGCATATCAATTAAAGATTACGGGAACCGTTCAAAACAATTACGATTCCACAGTAGAAATCCATGCTCAGGGTAGTGAAGAAAATTTGAAGACATTCATAAAAAATTTATACGAGGGACCTAACCGGTTTGCCCGAGTCGACAATATAAGGGTGGAGGTCCTTGAGACTGAAGAGGGTGAAAAAGATTTTCAAGTAATATTCTTGTAATCTGCATAATAATATTGTATAATTCAGTGATTGAAATAAGGAGGTATGATGATGTCTTTATACGAAGAGTGGAGAAAGACCATAGAGGATTCAACGGGATCCGAAGAGGAATATAAGAAATTCTGGAATGATTATTGCGACCAGGAGCAGGAAGTGTACAAGAAAATTCTTGCAAACAACCAAAAAGAAATAAAAGGCAAAGTCAGTGATCTTGCAGCGGAATACAATTTAGAAGTCCAGTATTTTATGGGATTTCTGGATGGTATCAATGAGAGCATTGAAACACCTAATGAACTTGAAAAAATCGGTGAGAATGATGAAGTCCATCTTGTTATAGATTTTGAAAAGCTGTATTATAACATGCTGGCCGTCCCAGCGGATTGGCTTTACACCTTGCCAGAGTGGGACAAGATTCTGACAGTTGAAAAAAGAAAAGAAATCGCAAAAAATTACAATAGAAGTAAAATTGTCGTCAATGAAAACAAAGTAGGAAGAAATGACCCTTGCCCATGTGGAAGCGGCAAGAAATATAAGAAATGCTGCGGCAAAGCACAGTAACGACCTTAAATAAATGATGTGAAATTAGAAACGATCCGTATCGCTTGTCGACAGGGATCGTTTTTGATGAGGATGTTCCACTAGCGCGCTATCGGCTTGTCAGATAGAGCAAAGTCAGAATGGAAAGAGATACTTCGGGGGTGAAACGATTTAACAGCTTGATGAAGTGAATCTTAGAGTTTATATTCATACTGAGAAAATACATATAATATCCAAGGAACTTTATTTTTGTGACTGGACTGATCTCCATTTCATCATAAGGTTTAAATACATCCAGAATGCTTGATGTATTCTTAATGATATTTAAATTTTCAGTAATCAAATAGTTGGTCGTTTCAAAGATCAGCTTGATCAGTTCATCTTCCGTAAGCTTCTGCAACCGATCAATGCCTAAATTCTTAGCTGTAATTTCAAGCATACTTAGTGCGGGTTCTTGTCCGCGGAAGGCAGTACCGCCCAGGAGCTTGTTTATTGCTCCCAACATTTCGTCCTTGCCCTCAAGTCTTTCCATACCCAGCAGCATGGGCAGTTTAATACCATCTTCTCCGGCCACCGGAAAACCAAGTTTCTCCTGGAATGCCAGAAAAGTAGTATTCTCTTTTTCAGTTTCTATATAGTAATAGTTTCCTTTGACTGCTCCGAATTTCTTTAATGCATCCAGATATCCCATCTCGATGTTTCGTTTCATCAAATCGGGATTAAACTCCAATATAAGGCCAAGATATTCAGAATTGTTTATATGAATGATATTGACTTTTTCATTTCTGTTTCTTAATTTTAATCCTGGTGGTGATGGAAGTTCGACAGTGATCAAATCTTTGAATCCATTGTCAGCCAGAAGGTCGATGGGGAGGTTATCATAAAGACCGCCATCGACAAAAATTTTTCCGTCGATTTCATGTCGCTTGAATACGGGTAATGCTGCACTTGCCAGTAAGTAGTCGATCAGCTGGCCTTTTGGGATATCCTCGATCATAAGCTCCAATGGCTTCAAATCAGTAAGTGATACAGTCACCAGACCCAGACGGATGGAAGATTTTCTAAGCTTGTCTTCGTCGATATATTTATTCAAGGTTTCTTTTAAAGGGGTGATATCCAGACCGCCATCAAATACGTAGCCTTTGAAGGAAGTTGTGAATTCGCTCCAGTCTGCTTTTGACCAGTCCGAAAGATACTTGTCAGTGATATTTTTGTTGAATTCAAATACCTTGTCCATGGAAAGGTTTGACCAGAATTCATAGGCTAAATCAAATTCATTTTGAGCAATCAAAGCTCCGTTTAATGCGCCAACGGAGGTCCCTGCTACGGCATCGATTTCAATGCCCATTTCTCGAAGAGCCTTCCATACCCCAATTTCAAAAGAACCTTTCGCTCCGCCTCCGCTTAAAACCAACCCATATCCCATAAGAAATACACTCCCTTACATGCAACTATCCATATTATAACATAAATCAGGCTGGCGAAAAACAAAGGAAAGCATTTAAGCATTTTGTGCGTTCCGCTTGAAATAACGTCCGGCATAAAGTATAATAATAGCTCGCGACAGTTCGCAAAATCCTGTCACTAAATAAAACTACGGAGGAATAAAATGGAGAACAAAACAAAATTTTTAGTTAAAGCGGGAATCATTGCAGCTTTATATGCTGTATTGACGCTGCTCATTGCCCCTTTGTCTTATGGACAAATGCAGATCAGGATATCAGAAGCCCTGACGATCCTTCCTTTTTTCACGCCGGCCGCTATTCCGGGACTCTTTGCAGGTTGCCTTCTGGCTAACTTTTTCGGTAGTCCCCTTGGGATGCTGGATGTAATTTTAGGGAGTCTTACGACCCTGGTTGCTGCCTGGATGGCATCGAAGATAAAAAATAAGTATTTAGTTCCGCTGCCGGCAATACTGCTTAATGCGATGGTTATTCCCTATGTGCTCTATGTATTTCTCGGATTTCCATACCTTGTATCTGTACTGTGGGTGGGATTAGGAGAAATCGCTGCTGTATACGGCCTTGGATTGCCGCTTTTACTTTTCATTGAGAAGAACAAAGCGGTAAAAGACATGATAAAAGACTAAAAAAGAAAATCACCTGTGAGGGTGATTTTCTTTTTTAGTCTGAAGAGTATTATTTTCCGTATTTTAACTTTAAGGCATCAACCAGATCATAGGCAACTTTGTTTATTGTCTGGGAACCTGCCACAAGTATAAAATCGCCCTCCACAGCATTCTCAATGACGTAGCTTACGATGTCCTCAAATTTGCTGATATGCTTTGCAGGGATCGAAAGCCTCTCTTCCACTGCTTTTGCAAGATCTTCATCCTTGATGGGCCACTTGTTGGCTTCCCGGTCAGAATAGATGTCATTGATAACGACCATATCTGCCCCTTTGAAAGCGTCAACGAATTCATCAAAGAAATAATAGGTTCTGGAATAGGTATGAGCCTGGAAGATCACCCATAACCGGTTGTATTTGTAATTCTGGCAGGCCTGAACGGTGACTTTGAGTTCGGTTGGGTGATGGGCATAGTCTTCGATAACAGTGATTTTGTTGACGACCCCTCTGAGTTCAAATCTTCTTCCCGCACCGGCGAATTCCAGCATTGTCTCAATGATGATATCCCGGTCAACTCCCACATAGTCAGCACATGCAATGGCAGCTATCCCATTCATGACATTATGTTCTCCTGGAATACTCATCTTGACGTGACCGAAAAGCTCGCCGTTGTGAATAACATCGTACTCAGGTTTGCCCAGTTCATCGTATACGATGTTGATTGCGGCATATTCATTTGATTTATTCTGTCCAACAGTTATGATCCGGCAGTCCAGGCCCTGTGTTACGTCCAGGACATCCTTGGAGTCCCCATTAACGATAAGAACGCCCTCTGGGGGGATGATTTTGCTGAAATTATGAAAGGACTCCTTAATATGGTTGATGTCTTTAAAATAATCAAGATGATCTTCTTCAATATTAAGGATTACTCCAATACTATGGTGAGATTTAAGGAAACTGTCAACGAACTCGCAGGCTTCCGTAACGAAATATTCGCTGTTACCTACCCGGAAGTTACTGTCAAAAAGGCTTATCTTTCCGCCTACGCTCACGGTAGGATCGAAATCGCCCCTGTACAGAAGTGATGCGATCAAAGATGAGGTCGTCGTTTTACCGTGGGTCCCAGAAACAGCGATGGTTTTACTAAAATCTCTGGTTAGCGCGCCTAAAAAATCAGATCTCTCCATAAGTGGGATTTCCAGCTCTCTGGCTCTTACCATTTCCGGATTATCACTATGAATTGCTGCTGAATAAACAACTAGGGTACAGTTGTCGCTGATGTTTTTCTTATCATGTCCTATATAGATCCTGGCGCCTTTTTCTGAAAGCTTCTCCGTGTAGTTGGAAGCCCTCATGTCTGAGCCGGCAACGGCAATACCTTTGTTCATAAGGATAGAGGCAAGACCGCTCATGCTCGTTCCTCCGATGCCGATAAAATGCACAAGGTTCAGTTTTTTATTAATGACTTTTTCTAAATATGTTTTCAAAAAAATCCCTCACTTCTAAATTGGATAGAAATATTATACCATAAGGAATTCATTTTTCATGATTTCTGAATAAAAAGTTGATGAGGGGTCTGTATAAATTCGAAAACAAAGCGAAAATCACTGGAAAGTTCCCTTATTTTAGCAAATCTAAGAAAAAAATAAGAATTTCCGACGAAGTTTGTAAATAAGCGTTGAATTTTTGTAAAAATATGAATAAAATTAGTGATAATGATTTAAATATTCGGATTTTGAGGTGCAAAGTGGACAAATACAAGAGAAATGAACGAATCGGAGCGATTATTAAAATATTGGCGGACAATCCAAACAAGATAATAACCTATAATTATTTCAGTGAAAGATTTTCAGCTGCAAAATCGAGCATAAGTGAAGATGTCCTGGTGGTTAAAAAGATCATTGAAAATCTTGATATGGGAAAGATTGAAACAGTAGCAGGAGCAGCAGGGGGCGTCAAGTATAACCCGGAAATGAACAAGGAAGAAGCCGCCAGCTTTTTGGAAGATCTGTGCGAAAAGCTTAGGCAAAAGGACAGAATAATCCCTGGAGGCTTCATATATTATACGGATATCATCTACATGCCAGATATTGTGGACAAGTTGGGAAGGATAATCGCAAGCGAGTATTTGCATGAAAAAATTGATTATGTTGTAACCATGGAGACGAAAGGGATACCAGTAGCCCTGATGACAGCCAGATATCTTAATCTTCCCCTGATAATTGTCAGAAGACAGAGTAAGGTTACTGATGGTACGACAGTGACAATCAATTATGTTTCGGGAACAAGTTCAAAAATAAGCACCATGACACTCTCCAAAAGAGCCATGAAGAAAGATGCGAGTGTGATCATCGTGGATGATTTCATGAAGGGTGGAGGAACTGCCATGGGCATCGTGAATCTCATGAAAGAGTTTGATGCCACAGTTAAAGGAATATCGGTGCTGATCGCATCAAAGGATCCGGATAACAAACTGGTTAAGGAGTATAAACCGTTGTTGGTTTTAGAATCATTGGATCAGTTTAATGAAATCATTGATATCAGACCATATCATGGGATCTGACCCTAAACGTTTAAATAGTTAATCATAAAACCTGAAAATTCCTTTTATTTGCAGAATTTACCTAAAAAATTAAAAAAAATTAAAAAAATACTAAAAAAAAAAAGGAAATTCCTATATAATAAAGAATATAATATATATCAGGATATTTATAACTTAGGGGGAGGCTTAATTATGCAAATTACAGATGTCAGGATCAGAAAAATTTCTAAAGAAGGAAAAATGAAGGCCATCGTTTCCGTAACATTTGATGATCAGTTTGTTGTACACGATATCAAAATCATCGAAGGTCAAAATGGTCTGTTTATTGCAATGCCTAGCAGAAAGACACCCGATGGTGAGTTCAAGGATATTGCCCATCCAATCAATATGGACACCAGAACTCAGATTCAGGAGTCTGTATTGGAGAAATATGCGGCTGTATTGGAAGAACAGGAAGATATAGATGAAAGTGAAGTAACTGAATAAATAATTATTAAAGGGATAATTCATATCCCTTTTTTTTTATATATACAAGAATCGGTTAAATTTATATAATAAGAAGAGAACTGCGCTGATTCATGTGCAGAAATTTAGGATCAATATGGAGGTGTTTGGTGTGGGAGACACTGTCGCATTAATACTGGCTGCGGGAAAAGGGACAAGAATGAAATCTGAAATACCAAAGGTGCTTCATAAAGCGGCAGGCAAAGCGATGATCGAGCATGTGATCACAGCTTGTGAAGAAGCTGGAGTGAAGAGAATATATGCTGTAGTAGGGCATAAAAGTGAGGATATCATCAATACAGTCGGGGATAATATCGGCTATATCATACAGGATCAGCAGCTGGGGACGGGGCATGCGCTGATAATTTCTTCGGAATATCTGCCTAAGGATAAAAGCAGTGTCATCGTGCTTGTGGGTGATGCTCCTCTGATCGATGGCAAAACCATTGAAGACATGATAAAAATTCATGAGGATAATGACTTGAGTGCAACGGTGCTTACATCAAGACTTTCAGATCCCACAGGATATGGCAGGATTGTTAAGGATGCAGACGGAAATCTTCTTAAAATTGTTGAGCATAAAGATGCCACGGAAGAAGAGAAGAAGATCGACGAAGTCAATTCAGGGATGTACTGCTTTAAAAGCGAAGATCTTCTGAGTTCTCTGAAAGAACTGGATAACAAAAACTCACAGGGTGAATATTATCTGACGGATATCATCGAGATAATGAACAGAAAAGGGCTTAAAACGGGATCCAGCATAACCAGTGCAAATATTATCAAAGCGGTCAATTCCAAAGTGGAGCTATCTCAGATCGAAAAAATCATGAGAAAACAGATAAACGAAAAACTGATGGAGTCAGGGGTAACGATCATTGACCCCAAAAATACCTACATCCATAAAGATGTACAAATAGGAGCAGATACAATCATATACCCCGGGTGCATAATCGAGGGCAGTACTAAAATCGGTAAGGGATGCATGCTGATAAATAATTCAAGAATCGTAGACTGTGAAATCGGGGACTTCGTGACGATCCAAAGTTCAACACTCTTAAAGAGCACTGTAGGAGATCATACCACGGTAGGACCTTATGCCTATATAAGACCTGAAAGTACCATCGGGAAGCATGTAAAGATCGGTGATTTTGTGGAGGTCAAAAAGTCCGTGATTGGGGACAATACGAAGATTTCTCATCTGACTTATGTTGGTGACGGCGAGGTTGGCTCGAATGTGAATCTGGGCTGCGGAGTGGTCTTTGTAAACTACGATGGGAAGAATAAACACAAAACCATCGTTGAAGACGATGTTTTTGTCGGATGCAATGTCAACCTGGTCGCTCCTGTGACTGTAAAAAGTGGAGCCTATATAGCCGCAGGATCAACAATAACCGATGAGGTCCCTGAAAAAAATCTGGCGATCGCAAGATGCAGACAAACCAATAAACCAAATTATTTCAAATAAAGCAAGAGTATTTATCTGATAATAGAGACATTGATAATGGAGTTAGTGTATAATGAAATATCGTAAAGATAATGAATCGCAGATAATATAAATTCAGGTTTTTTATTAGGAGGAATATTTTTAAATGGACGGAAATTTTCAGGAAATTAAAATTATCGCAGGGAACTCCAATATTGCATTGGCGAAAGAAATCTCAAAACTACTGGAGATACCTCTAACGGATGCAACAATTACGACATTCAGTGATGGCGAGACTTCTGTTGCGGTAAATGAAACGGTAAGGGGAGCAGATGTTTTCGTTGTACAGTCTACTTCCAATCCTGTTAACAATCATCTTATGGAGCTTTTGATCATAATCGATGCCATGAAGAGGGCGTCAGCGGGACGAATAAATGCAGTTATTCCGTATTATGGATATGGAAGACAGGACAGGAAAGCAAAGTCAAGAGATCCCATCACAGCCAAACTTGTAGCTGATCTTCTGACCGTTGCAGGCGCAGACAGGGTCATCACCATGGACCTTCATGCTACTCAGATCCAGGGATTTTTCGATATGCCTGTGGATCATCTTCTGGGACTTCCTATCATAGCGGATTATTATAAGTCGTTGGAGTTGGAGGATATGGTGGTCGTATCCCCAGATGCAGGCAGTGTAAGACGGTCGAGAAAGCTTGCGGAAAGACTGGATGCTCCTCTTGCGATCATCGACAAAAGACGACCTAAGGCCAATGTCTCTGAAGTGATGAACATTATCGGGGACATCAAAGGCAAGAATTGTATCCTGGTTGACGATATGATCGATACAGCAGGAACGATTTGCAACGCTGCCAAAGCACTTGAGCAGTTTGGCGCAAAAAGTATATACGCCGCTACCACTCATGGCGTTCTGTCCGGACCAGCTATTGAAAGAATCAAGGAGTCGCCTATTAAAGAACTTTTGACACTGAATACCATTGACATTGCAGAAGGCAAATTTATCGATAAAATGAAAATCCTGTCGGTGGGTTCTCTTTTCGCAAAAACCATTGACCGGGTACACAGAGCAAAATCCATAAGCAAACTATTTGATTGATCGTATAGACGGATCTTAAGAAGGGACAAGATTTCTTGTCTCTTTCTTGTCGAGTGAAAAGGTGGATATTATGAAAATTATTATTGGCCTTGGAAATCCAGGGAGCAAGTATTCTTTGACAAGACACAATATTGGCTTCGAAGTGATCGACTATATGGCGGATAAGTATGATGTCAGTCTGAAGAGCAAGCATAAAGCACTGATTGGTACATTTTTTAAAAATGGGAAGAAGGTCATGCTTGTTAAGCCTCAGACTTTCATGAATCTCAGCGGAGAAAGCATTTTTGAAATTATGGATTACTACGATGCCGACCCTCAGGATATGCTTGTGGTATACGATGATATCGATCTGGAGTCAGGCAGGATAAGACTCAGAGCAGGGGGGAGCGGCGGAACCCATAACGGCATGAGATCGATCATCTTCCAGACCCAGACCAATAATATTCCGAGGCTTCGTATTGGAGTCGGGAAACCTGAGATAGGTGACCTTGCAGCTTATGTGCTGGGGAAATTTTCTCCTGAAGAAAAAGAGCGGATGAAAGATGCCGTTATCAAAGCAGAGAAAGCAGCAGGGACATTTATCGAAGAAGGCATCTATGAAGCGATGAATAAGAATAATTAGCGATTAGGATTAAAAAGGATATAAATGCAGAAGTGATTTACAAAGAAAAACAAAAGTAAACTAGTAAAGCTAAAAGCTAAAGTTAACTGCCTGGTTGTCAAAACCGGGCCTTAAGTGTTTGGAGGTGGTATGCATGAAGATAAAGGTCACAGACATCATTAAAAATACAAAATCAGTAAGTGAGCTGAGAGAACTTTGCCAGTCTGACAGAAAAAAGCATATAGGCATCTATAATGCTGAAGACAATGTAAAGGCTTTATATGCTGCGGTGCTGGGTGATGAAAAAGGAAGCAGCCTTTTAATCTGTTCCAGTGAAGGTAAAGCAAAACAATATGTGGATTATTTAAACGGCATCCACCCAGGGAAAGCACTCTATTTTCCAGCGGAACCCTTCCACTATCTTTTTTTGGATATCAGAAGCCGGGAAATCAGTCATGAAAGAATCAGAGTGCTGAATTCCATACTTACCCAAAAGGGGAAGCTTGTGGTTACCACTGTAGAATCATTGATGAAGAAAATGATAAGCAGGGAATCTTTTAAAAAGCTCTCCATTACGATTAAGGCAGAAGATCTGCTGGATATTGATGAACTATCCGAAAAACTTGTACTACTGGGATATGAGAGAACAGAACAGGTGGAAAACAGAGGAGAATTCTCCGTGCGGGGTGGAATCGTCGATGTTTTCGACGTATCATCTGAACAGCCTTTCCGCATCGAGCTTTTTGATAATGAGATCGACTCGATCAGGATATTTGATCCAATTGATCAAAAATCCATAGAAAAAGTTAAAAAAGCTCATATTTCACCAAATGAAGAGATGATTTTTGAGAAGGATGAAATGCGTTCCATCATGGCTTCTTTTAAGGAAGATATGGAAAAATATCTGAAAAAAATCAGTGGACATAAAGAAGCCGCTGCAAATTTGTGGGAAAGATTTGACAACATTGTTGAAGAGAGGGATATCAATTATCATCAGCTGATTCCATGGTATAAAGGGGAAAGTGTTGATTTGCTTTCCTGGTTTCAGGATGACAGCAGAATTTTCCTGGATGAAGCTAACAGTTTTGCAGAACTACTTTCGGCAGTGAGGTCACAAATAGAGGAAGAATATAAAAATCTTCTTGAAAAAGGAGGAATTCTTCCAAAGCTTCTTGAAAGGATCTATCAGCCCGGGGATATTCGAAACAGGATCGAAAAATTTAAAACCATCGAGTTCGAACGACTTCATAAAAGGTTTGCCTTTATTCCGGCGGATATCGAAATTGACGCAGGTTCAAAGGATATCTATGCCTTCTATGGAAGAGTGGGCGCTCTGGCGGATCAGATCATCGAGTGGTTTGCAAAGGAATATAGCATTTATATCGCTTGCAGCGATAAAAATCAAGTCAGCTCGGTGGTAGAAATGCTGAACAGCTATAATATTGCCTTTTCATTTTCAGAAAGCGGAGCAAAACCAGATCATGGCAGTGTAAATATTTTAGAATCCGCTTTGAGTTCAGGATTTGAAATAGACAAGGATAAAATCGTACTCATCACCTACAATGAAATCTTCCATAAGGAAACCCGAAAGAAAAAAGAGAGAAAAAAGGCAGGAAAGAAAATTGAAGCCTTCACCCAGCTTAACGTGGGAGATTATATTGTTCATGATGTTCATGGCATAGGGGTATATCTTGGCATAGAGCAGATAACGATCGAAGGTATCAAGAAAGATTTTCTGAACCTCAAGTATGGAAAAGGTGACAAGCTCTACATCCCTGTGGATCAGATGGATTCCATACAGGTCTACATGGGCTATGGCGACAAAGAACCAAAGCTGAGCAGACTGGATTCCCAGGAATGGAAAAAGGCAAAAATCAGTGCAAAGAAATCCGTTCAGGAAATGGCACAGGAACTACTGGATATTTATGCAAAAAGGATCAGTGCCAAAGGATTTAAATTTTCCAGGGACAACGAATGGGTAAGAGAATTTGAGGATAAATTTCCCTATGATGAGACGGAAGATCAATTAAAGGCTATAAAAGACCTTAAAAGGGACATGGAGCAGGACGTTCCTATGGACAGGCTTATTTGCGGAGACGTAGGCTACGGGAAGACCGAGGTTGCCATCAGAGGGGCATTCAAGGCTGTTATGGATTCAAAGCAGGTAGCTTTGCTGGTTCCCACAACCATACTGGCTCAGCAGCATTATAATAACTTCGTTCAGCGGTTTTCGGATTATCCTATAAAAATCGAAATGCTTTCAAGGTTCAGGACCAAGAAACAGCAGGATGCAATTATTAAGGACATTGGGAAAAAAAGAGTGGATATTGTCATAGGTACCCACAGGCTTTTATCCAAGGATCTGAAATTTGATGATCTGGGTCTGCTTATTATCGACGAGGAACAAAGGTTCGGTGTCAGACATAAGGAGAAAATCAAAGCGTTGAAAAGCAACATCGATGTGCTGACGCTTACAGCAACTCCCATCCCCCGGACACTCCATATGTCTCTTATTGGTGCCAGGGACATGAGTGTTATCGATGAACCCCCTCATAACCGGACTCCAGTCCAGACCTATGTGATGGAGTACAACGATCTTATTATCCGGGATGCTATTCAAAGAGAGATCAGCAGGGAAGGTCAGGTTTATTATGTATTCAACAGGGTGACTGGAATTGACGAGGTAGCCGCAAAAATTGGGAAAATGGTTCCAACTGCGAAAATAGCCGTTGCTCACGGGCAGATGGGTGAAACAGAGCTTGAAAATGTCATGCTGGATTTTATGGATCATAAATATGACGTGCTGGTTGCCACTTCAATAATTGAATCGGGTCTGGATATTTCAAAGGCGAATACCATTGTCATCGAAAATGCCGACCAGATGGGACTTTCCCAGCTTTATCAGCTGAGAGGCCGGGTAGGAAGATCAGACCGTCTTTCCTTTGCATATATCACCTATAAGAAGGATAAGAACCTTACAGAGGTTGCTGAAAAGCGCCTTAAGGCAATCAAGGATTTCACTGACTTTGGTTCAGGCTTTAAAATCGCTATGAGGGATTTGGAAATCCGGGGGGCAGGAAATATTCTCGGATCACAGCAGCATGGACATCTTATGTCAGTGGGATATGATATGTTCACAAGACTTCTTGAAGAAGCGGTAAAAGGTCTGATGGGTGAAGAGGTCAAGGAAAAAGTCTCCACTTCCATCGAAATCAAGGCAGATGCCTATGTTCCACCGGCTTATATTTCCAGCGAGAAGCAAAAGTATGATCTTTATAGAAAAATATCTGGGATCGATTCCGAAACCGAGATCCATGAGATCCAGGAAGAACTGATAGACCGCTACGGAGATGTGCCTTATTCTCTGATTAATCTTATGAATATCGCATTTATAAAAAATACGGCATCTGAGATCGGAATATTTTCCATAAAAGAAATGAAAGACGCTTTAAAAATTATTTTTGATAAAAATAATTATCTTTCGGTCCATGAAATTAAAGAATTAATTAAGACTAATGGGATAAAATTCAATCCGGGTGATGAAAATATGAGCCTTTCTATCAAGAATTTGGGCGATGGAAAGAAGAACATTGCAGCACTTAAAAGTCTGATGGTGAAAATAAAGAGTTTGAAAAAAAATGACCATCCGATATAATAGTTATAGTCTGGATTAAGCAATATAACATACGGGAGTTTCCTGCATGAAAAAAAGATATGAGGAGAGAATATGTTGAATATTAAAAAGAAAATGCTCATGATATTACTTGCGGCATTACTGGTTTTCAGTGCCGCAGGGTGTAATCTGGTACAAGTAGACCCTGAGAAAGACTTGCAGCAAGTGGTTATTAAAATGAACGATCAGGAAATTCTGAAGAAAGAATTCAACGGGTTGTTTACTTACTATAAGATGATGTATACCTTAAACGGATATGAGATGCCGGTTGACGAAGAACTTGCTACATTTAAGGAAGATCTGCTGGACACCTTAGTCGAAATAAAAGTACTCAGAGCAGAAGCCGAGAAAGCCAAGGTCGAAGTGGATCTGACAGGCAATACGGAGCAATTGGATGCGGATAAAACCAGCTTTATTTCAGGCTTTGGAGATGAAACGAAATATTCCGCTTTCCTTGTGGAGAACAACATGACCGTGGAATCATTTCAGGAATTCTACAAGAAATTTCTTGATGATGCAAGCTACGCCAATGCCTATATGGAAAAATATATCACCGACCTTAAAGCAAGTCCTGAGAAGGAACTTGCCAAAACAGTTATGGCCGTTTCTGGAAGTAAAATCCTGAAAAGTGAGTTTTACTATGAACTTGCCAAAAAAGAATTCCTGCTTTATACAACAACAGGATCAGGCCTCCCAACGGATGAAGAAGGCCTCAAAGCGGCATATGATGAAATCCTCGACAGTATTTCGGAGAACCATTTGGTGATGACAAAAGGGAAGGCTGACAAAATCACTGTAACTGCTGCACAAATTACTGCGAAATCTAAGGAACTGAAAGAAAATTATTTTGCTGCTCAAATCTTAAGCGAAGAATCTCTTCCGTCGTTTCTTTCCGAATATTACCTTTCAAGTGAAGTATATGAAAAGCTTCTGAAGAAAGACGCTGAAATGGTCCTCTACAAAGAAGCTGTACTTGCCGACTTAAAAGGCGAGACTACTGTTACAGAAAATGAGATGAAAGAATACTACGAATCAAATAAAACGGCATATGATACCAGCACAGTAGCTGCTAAACATATACTGGTTGAGTCGGAAGATCTTGCAAATCAGATTAGTGCTACTATAACTGATGCAGCGAGCTTTGAAGCCGCATTTGAGAAATATCAGGATGATGAAACTGTTCTTGAAGCCAGCGATTTGGGAGCATTTAAGTTCACTGACATGGTAACAGAGTTTGGAACAGCTGCATTTGCGCTGAATAAAGGCGAAGTAACTAAAAAACCTGTCAAAAGTCAGTATGGATACCATATGATCTATGTTTATGATAAAAACATTGTAGCTATTCCGACCTATGAAGAAAAAAAGAGCGAGATCAAAGAGATATTGCTTTCCAGCAAGACAGACACAAAATATTCTGATCTGCTGACTGCACTGAAAAAGAAAGCAAAAATCGAGAAAAATGAGATCCAGGATCCCTATAAGGCATACATGGACCAACTCAAAAAGGATTATAATGTGAAGACTTATCCTAACAGGATCAAGTAGCAGGGAGCTGATTTCATGAAAAAATTGATACTCCTGACGGTGTTGCTGCTGGTACTGATTACTACGGGCTGCAGCTCTGACAATGGGATTTACGCCACTGTTGGAGAAAATGAAATTACTGCTGACACCTTTGAAAAGCATGTGCTCCTCACAAAAATAAGCTACGATGTCGCTGGAACCGAATTTCCTGCGGAGGGATCGGCTCTGGTCAACCTCAAGCGTAATCTTCTCAATAATATGATCGAAAGCATTATTCTTGTAGACGCCGCAAAGAGCAAGGGGATAACCATCGATGGTGAACAAGCTGCAAGTGATGCGAAAGCCCTCATCGATATGTTCGAAGAATCTTATGGAGCCGACGGATACGAGAGCTTGTTGAAAGAGAACAGTCTTACAACAAAGGAATTCGAGGAGTTCGTCAACAAATTGTCGGGTGATAATCTTTACATTTATGGCTTGTATACTGAAGTGACAAAGGACGTGAAAGTAACAGAAAAAGAAGCTGAAACGTTTTATACTAAAAATATCAAATACTACAATTACAGTACAGTTTCTGTAAAAACACTTACTTTCTCCGAAAAAGACCTGGCAGAAACGGCTTTTAAAGAAATTAATTCTAATGGAGCCAGCTTTGATGATACCATTGCAAAGTACAAAGGACAGGCAGGGGTAGTGGATGCTTCAGATATGGGAAGCATATTTTATACGGATATGCCGGAGGTATTCTCAGACAAGGTCTTTGCAATTAAACCAGGTGAGCACACGGAAATAATTGAAAGCGAGGGACTTTATTATATCGCAGAAGTATATGCCATAGATGTTATGGATCCCATACCCTTCAAGGAAGTTGTCGATGACGTTAAAGAAAAGGTGCTCTCTGAGAAACGAAATACTGTCTATGAAGGTTTTTTTGAAACTGAAAAAGCGAAATATGAAATAAAAGCTTATTACGACAAACTTTAAGACCGCGGAAGCGGTCTTTTCAATTTTTGTAGACAAACGATAGTTTAAGCAGTACAATGTTTTAGCAGATAGAAAAGATTCCCATAATGCCGCATTTTATATAGTAAATAATTGGAAAATCCAGTGACAGGAGGTCGCTATGGTTCAGAAATCGTACATCAAAGGAGCAGGAATAATAGCAGCAGGTGGTTTAATTGCGAAGCTTTTAGGACTATTCTTTAAAATTCCCATCGGCAGAATCCTGGACAGCTTCGGTTATGGCCTATACTATAATTCATATAATATATACAATCTGCTTCTGACTATTTCTATTGTAGGAATACCAGTAGCAATTTCCAAGATGATTGCAGAAAGGGCCTCAGTAAAGAATTATTACGGAGTCAGCAGGGTATTCAACATTTCCATGATTTTTCTCATCATCGTTGGAACCATAACCTCCCTGATTTTGTTTTTTGGCGCCAACACGATCATTGCTATTGCAGGGTGGGATAAGAACACCTACTATTCACTCATCGGGCTGGCGCTGGCACCTTTTTTTGTTTCCATCCTTTGTGGATTCAGAGGATTCTTCCAGGGAATGCAGATGATGGCGCCAAGTGCAATCTCTCAGATCATAGAGGCTTTTGCCAGAGTGTTTTTTGGGATAGGCTTATGCATCTATCTGACAAACAACTTAGGCCAGCCGGAAGGTGCCGGAGGCGCCTCCTCAGGAGCCCTTTGGGGAGCTCTGGCAGCGGCTTTATTTCTCGCTTTTGTATGGTATGTCTATATGGGAGATTTTAAAAAAGACATTAAAAGAAGCCAAAGTGTTTTCCCCCGGGAATCTACGAAAAAATTGTTTAAGCGTCTGCTTCAGATTGCCATCCCAGTGACCATTGCTTCAGCCATCGTTTCTCTCTTTGGGATCATCAATTCGTTTACTTATGTATCAAGGCTTCAAAGTGCCGGCATTGGGATCAGACAAGCAACGATCATGTTCGGTGATTATGGTCTTGCTCAAACAATGATCAACGTTCCCCTGACTTTCAGTGCAGCCATGTCCATAACCCTTGTGCCTGCAATAAGTGAATCCTTTGCACTTAAAAACAAAGAAATGATAAAATACAAGACGGAAATGGGAATAAGACTGATCCTTCTGATTTCACTGCCCTGCGCCATAGGATTATCCGTGTTTTCCCAGCCAATCTTCCAGTTGCTGTTCCCGAATTCAGTTTACGGAGGAGGGATACTTATGTATTTTGCCTTTAGCACCATACTCATCATGTTTGCCAATACCCTTCAAAGTGTGCTCCAGGGTCTTGATAAACTGACATCTCCGGTGAAGCATCTGATACCAGGCTTGATTGTAAACTATATATTCAACTATATATTTGTATCCATCCCATCCATCAATATCTATGGTCTTGTCATCAGTAATATTGCCGCATACCTGGTAGTTGCTACATTGAACTATATCAGTGTCAAAAAATATACGGGAGTGACGATACATCCGGTTCAGACCGTAGTCAAACCTGTGATTGCATCACTGATAATGGGAATTTCAGGGGTTTTAATCTATAAATTATTGAACCTATTTGCAGGGAACGGAATCTCTGTACTTGTCTCCATCATGCTGTGTGTGATCATATATGTGGTTGTTCTTATAGGGATAAAGGGAATTTCACAGGAGGAATTGTCCATTCTCCCAGCAAGAAACAAACTCAGAAAAATTCTTGAGAAATATGTAAGGTAGAGGAAGCCAATGAAGAAAATAACGATCGCCGGACTTGGACCGGGAGAACTTAAGAGCATGACCCTGGAAACCTATGGGGTGATAAAGTCGAGTAAAAGCATTTTTCTGAGAACAGGAATGCATCCTGCTGCAGATGAGCTGGAAAAGGAAGGGATCCGCTTTGAAACCTTCGATTATCTTTATGAAGAGTCGGGTTCCTTTGAAGATGTTTATTCAAAAATAGCCTGCAAGCTCGTTGAGGAAGTCAGAAAATGCGGGCAATTGGTCTATGCAGTTCCCGGGCATCCCCTGTTTGCTGAAAAAAGTGTTGAAATACTATTGGAATTATTAGATAATATACAAGACAATGTGGAAGTGGAAATCCTTTCAGCCCTGAGCTTTGTGGATTCCATGATAACTTCGCTGAGGATAGATCCTGTCAAAGGGCTTCAAATCATGGATGCATTATCCATAGACCGTCAAAAAATTGATACAAATACTGGAATCATGATTACCCAGGTCTATGACAGATTTGTTGCTTCAAATCTGAAAATTGCGCTTCTGGATTATTACCCTGAGGACAAGGAAGTATACCTGGTTCACAAATCGGGAATAATCGGAGAAGAAACAGAGAAACTAAAGCTGTTTGAACTTGATCGAAGCGGTTTGATAAGCTATCTCACCAGTTTGTATATTCCTCCAGAGGTTGTGAAACGACCAGGGGATCTTAATACCCTCCTGGGAATCATGGAACATCTCAGAGGGGAAGAAGGCTGTCCTTGGGACAGGGAACAGACATTTAAATCCTTGAGGAAGTACATCGTCGAAGAAGCCTATGAGGTAGTGGACGCCATCGACAAGGAAAATACCGATGAAATCTGTGAGGAACTGGGAGATCTGCTTCTACAGGTGGTTTTCTTGAGCCAAATCGCAAAGGAAGAGTACTTGTTTGATATGAGTGATGTTATTGAGGCAATCAGCCTCAAACTGATAAACCGGCATCCTCATGTTTTTGAATCAGAAGCGTCCAGGGAGTTTTCACATGCAAAATGGGAAAGCATCAAAAGGGAAGAAAAAGGGTACGAAAATATTTCTGATCAAATGGACAATATACCCAGAAGCTTTCCCGTTTACCTGAAAGCCGAGAAGGCGCAAAAAAAGGCCGGACTTGTGGGTTTCGACTGGAAAGATCCTCTTGATGCGGCGGATAAAGTCGTGGAAGAACTTGAAGAACTTAAGGAAGCTATCCGGGACGGCGCCAGGGAAGAAATCATAAAAGAATCGGGAGATTTGGTTTTCTCAGTCATCAATGTACTCCGGTTGGCAAAAGTCGATTTTGAGGAAGCGCTGAAGCTTACCATAGACAAATTTATCTCCCGGTTTAAGAAGATGGAAAACTATGCCCGAGCTGAAGAAATCAATATGGACAAGGTTTCCCTGGATAAACTTAACGAATATTGGGAAAAATCCAAAAATGAAGATTGAAATTTCAAAAAAATGTTACTTTATAAAATAATCTATTGAAATCTCGAGCAGATAGGTTAAAATATAGTAGAAGATTAATATAGTGATAAATATTTTCTTAGGAAAATATATGATAATATATTCACATTAATAGAAATTAGGAGGGTATAAAATGAACAAAGCGGAATTAGTTGCTGCAATGACAGAAAAAACAGATCTTGCGAAGAAAGATTGCGAGAAAGCTTTAAATGCGTTAGTCGATTCTATTACTGAAGAATTACAAAAAGGTGAGAAAGTTTCCTTGGTAGGATTTGGAACTTTTGAAGTAAGAGAGAGATCTGAAAGAAAAGGCAGAAACCCTAAGACTATGGAAGAATTAGTAATACCTGCTTCTAAAGCACCTGGATTTAAAGCTGGTAAAGCATTAAAAGACGCTGTAAATAAATAACACGAAACCGGAACTCCTTAGAAGTTCCGGTTTTTATCATTTAGACTAGGAAAGTTCGACTAGCTCGCTGGGGTCCAAACTTTCCTAGTCTACTTGAATAACACGTCGAAGACGTTATTATTGTAGTGGGACGTGATTCTTGAAAGGGGTGGAATAATGAGACTGGATAAATTTTTAAAGAACAGCAGACTGATCAAAAGACGCACCCTGGCAAAAGAGGCTTGTGATAAAGGAAAAATCATGGTAAATGGCGTTATTGCCAAGGCGGGGACGGTAGTTAAGTCTGGGGACGAGTTGACCATCACCTTGGGACCAAAATCAGTGACGGTTGTCGTTGATCAACTCTTGGAGCATGCTCCAAAGGATGAAGCGCAGAATATGTACCAATACAAGGAGCAGCCATAGCTGCTCCTTGTATTGGTATAGGATAAAAAGATTAAATGTTGTATATCAGCTGATTGGTCCTGGAACAATTTAGCAGAATGCTGTTTCCAAGATTAAGCTTCTCGGGCAGGTCGATAAAATAACTGTACTCCCCAAAAGAGTGCATAGGTATGAAAAATTTAGGTTTCAGCTTTTCAATGAAGTAATTTCCTGCCAGGTAGCCGAATTCCTTTAAACGAGGGTCAACGGGAACAAATGCGTAGTCGATGGAATTGCCGGCTATTTTATCAATGACCTTTTTAAAATCCCGCGCTTCAACTTCCAATTCCTCAGGACTCATTCTTATCCAGTGCCACCAGTTCAAATCACCGCTGTGAAAAAAGCTGGTCCCGCTATGATTCACTAAAAAAGATACTCCACGATCTGTGCTTCCGAAGGTCTCCAGGGAAAAACCCTCCAGGATAAGTTTCTGGTAAGGTTCTACAAAATGTATTTTTGAATTTGACAGGTCCGTTTTAATATCTGAGCTTAAGATATAAAGACAGTCATATTTTTCAAAAGCGACCGCTGTTTTTTCATCAAAGTGGTCTCTGTGCCCATGACTGGAAAAAAAAACTACTTTTTTCCCCTGAAAGTCAATGCTATCAGGCCATATGATGCAGTCAAAAATGAGTGCCGTGTCATCTTTTTCAATTACAAATCCGCTGTGGGAGATATGGTGGATTTTCAATATTATCACTCCTTAGAGTTTTAATTATAACATTATTTCCCAAAACCGAAAATACGTATATTAATAAATAACTTGAAAAAAATGTTCGTTTAATTTAATATTAAAGGAGAATAAACTTAAGGTGGTCGAACATGATTAGAGAAATTCGAAGAGTTTTTGTTGAAAAAAAAGATGAGTTTAATGTTGAAGGAAAACACTTGCTTAAAGAATTCAGTGATACATTGTCCATCGCGGGCTTGAGAGACGTCAGAGTAATCAACAGATATGATATTAGCCTTGATGATTTTGCAAGTTTTGAGATGATTAAAAATACAGTTTTGTCCGAGCCCAATGTGGACAACGTTTATGAAAAGAATCTGGTGACAAATCAGGATGAAATGGTGATCCCAGTAGAGTACTTGCCAGGTCAGTACGACCAAAGGGCTGACTGGGCTTCTCAAAGCATAAGAATAATTACCCATGGAGCTGAGGTAAAGCTGAAAGTAGCCAGGATCATTGTCTTAAAAGGCGCTGTCAGCAGCGAGGGGTATGAGGAAATCAAAAAATATCTGATCAATCCTGTGGACTCCAGAGAAGCTTCTCTGGATATGCCCCTGACTTTGGAGGATGAAAAGGTAGAGGCTTCCGATATTGCGATTATTGAAGGATTCATTACGTTAAATAGCGTTGAACTGGAGAAACTCCGTAGCGTGAAAGGTTTTGCCATGAGCAGTCAGGATATCGTCTTTGTACAGAAGTATTTTAAAGATACGGAGAAAAGAGATCCTTCCATCACTGAACTGAAGGTAATTGATACATACTGGTCAGATCATTGCAGGCATACGACATTTTTGACGGAAATTAATAGTGTGGAGATCCAAAACGGCCACTACGCCCACGATATTAAAAAGGTGTACGACCACTATCTGGATACCCGGAAATTTTTGTATCCGAATCAAAACAGGCCTCTCACACTAATGGACCTGGCAACAGCGAACATGAAGCTTGAAAAAAAGATCGGCAATCTTAAGGATCTGGATGAATCGGAAGAAATAAATGCCTGCAGCATCAACATCGATGTGGATGTGGACGGCAAGGACGAAAAATGGCTTTTGATGTTCAAGAATGAGACCCATAACCATCCTACTGAAATAGAACCTTTCGGAGGCGCGGCAACTTGTCTTGGAGGAGCTATCAGAGATCCCCTTTCGGGCAGGAGTTATGTTTACCAGTCCATGAGGGTAACGGGAGCAGCTGATCCCAGAAAGCCAGTGAAAGAAACCATCAAAGGAAAGCTTCCGCAAAGGAAAATTACCAGGGAGGCGGCAAGAGGATTCAGCTCCTACGGAAACCAGATCGGTCTTGCAACCGGTCAGGTTACGGAAATCTATCATGAAGGCTATGTTGCAAAGCGTATGGAAATTGGGGCAGTCATTGGTGCCGCGCCAAAAGCCAACGTTGTCAGGGAAGTGCCAAAACCTGGTGATGTCATCCTGCTTATCGGAGGAAGGACTGGCCGTGACGGGTGCGGTGGAGCGACTGGTTCTTCAAAGAGCCATACAGAAGATTCCATACTTACCTGTGGGGCAGAAGTGCAAAAGGGGAATCCTCCTGAAGAAAGAAAAATCCAACGACTTTTCAGAAATCCTGAAGTGTCGAGAATGATAAAGCGCTGCAATGATTTTGGAGCAGGGGGAGTCTCCGTAGCCATCGGAGAGCTTGCCCAAAGTTTGGAAATCGATTTGGATCAAGTTCCCAAAAAATATGATGGCCTTGATGGTACAGAACTTGCCATTTCAGAATCTCAGGAAAGAATGGCTGTCGTCATAGCCCCTGAAGATGTGGATGCTTTCTTGAAACATGTCAATGAAGAGAATATTGAGGGTACCCAGGTAGCGAAGGTTACCGATACTGGGCGACTGGTCATGAAATGGAGAGGCAGGAAGATACTTGATCTTAGCCGGGAATTTTTAGATACCAACGGAGCGAAGCAATACTGCGACGTTTATGTTTCAGAGCCTGAAAATCACAGCTATTTTGACCATGATCATGAAGAAATAAATTCTGTTAAAGATAAATGGATCGATACGTTAACTGACCTGAATATCTGCTCCCAAAAGGGCCTTTCAGAAATGTTTGATTCAACCATAGGAGCTGGAACGGTCGTTATGCCTTTTGGAGGTAAATTCATGATTACTCCCCCTGAAGGAATGGCGGCAAAAATTCCTGTTCAAAAAGGGGAAACGAATACCTGCTCCCTGATGACTTTTGGGTATCAACCGGAAATATTTGAGTGGAGCCCCTTCCATGGCGGCATATATTCGATTTTGGAAGCATCAGCGAAAATGACTGCATTGGGAGGCGATCCTGCAAAAATCAGATTCAGCCTTCAGGAATATTTCGAAAGGCTTCAGGATGATCCCCAAAGATGGGGGAAACCTTTTGCAGCCCTTTTAGGTGCCTTCTATGCCCAAAAGGAACTTGGACTTGCCGCGATTGGCGGAAAAGACAGTATGTCCGGGAGTTTCAATGATATTGATGTTCCTCCAACGCTGACAGCCTTTGCGGTAACCAGCGATAAAACAGACAATGTCATTACCCCGGAATTTAAGAATGCTGGTTCACCAGTTTATAGAATATCCATCAGAAAAACTATTACAGATATTCCAGATTTTGATGGTCTGAAGAAAATTTACAGCACAGTGAAAAAGTTAATCGATAAAAAAATGATTATATCTGCAAAAGCGCTTGTTAAAGGGGGCGTAGCGGAAGCCATATCAAAAATGTCCTTCGGAAACCGGATCGGGTTCGTGTTTGACGGCAATATAAACAAGGAGGAACTGTTTAAAAAAGATATCGGCAGCTTGGTTGTAGAATTAACTCCGGATAGCAAACTGAACATGGAGCTTGAATTTCCGGATGCGGATATTAAATACCTGGGGAAAACCTCTCAGGAGGCTTCGATTACTTATAAGGATATCATTTTGGACCTTGTGGAACTCCAGGAACTTTGGGAGAAGCCTCTCAGAGATATATTTCCTGAAAAGGAAGAAGAAAAAGTTGAGGCTGGAGAACTTTTGTGGACAGCTGGAAATCATATAAAATCAAAAATTAAATTCGCCAGACCTAAAGTGTTCATTCCAGTTTTCCCTGGAACCAACTGTGAGTATGATTCTGCCAGGGCATTTGAGCGGGCGGGAGCGGATGTGGAGACCTTTGTCTTTAAAAATCTTACAGCGGCAGACATTGAATCTTCCCTGGAGGGAATCATAAAAGGCATTAAAAATTCCCAGATCATCATGTTTCCGGGAGGCTTCAGTGCCGGAGATGAGCCTGACGGATCCGGTAAATTCATTGGAACGATTTTCAGAAACGGTTACGTTAAGGATGCTGTAATGGAATTTTTAAATGAGAGAGACGGCCTGATCCTGGGGATCTGCAATGGCTTCCAGGCGCTTATCAAGCTCGGCCTTCTTCCTTTCGGAGATGTAAGGGAGATCCAAGAGGATTATCCTACACTTACCTTCAACAGCATAGGAAGGCATATCTCCAGAATGGCGGAAACCAAGGTGGTATCAAATCTCTCCCCATGGTTTAATAATGTTCAGGTGGGCGACGAATTTGTTGTGCCTCTGTCACATGGAGAAGGAAGATTTATTGCCGATGACAGGACGCTTGCTGAACTTTCTAAAAATGGACAGATCGCAACCCAGTATGTAGACCTGTCAGGGAAACCCGCTTCAGACGGCGACAGTAATCCAAACGGTTCCTATTGGGCAATCGAGGGGATAACCAGTCCTGATGGCAGGATCCTGGGTAAAATGGGCCATTCTGAAAGAATTGGCAATGGATTATATAAAAACATCCCAGGGGAAAAAGACCAGAGAATATTTGAGTCTGGAGTGGAATACTTCGGGTAAACACGAACAATATTCACATAAATGTGTAAAAAGTACGTAAAATATATTGATTTCAGATGTTTGGTCTGCTATCATAAAATTATAAGAGGTGAAGATGTTGCCAAAAGTTGGAATAGTAATGGGCAGTGACTCTGATTACGGGGTAGTCAAGGAGACTGTCGACATATTGAAAAAATTTAATGTTCAAGTGGAGTTGAGAGTGATCTCGGCTCACAGAACTCCTTTTGAGGCATTTGAATATGCTTCGAAAGCTGAAGAAAACGGCATCGAAGTGCTTATTGGTGCAGCTGGAAAAGCCGCACACCTTCCAGGAGTTTTGGCTGGAATATCACCTTTGCCGGTAATTGGTCTCCCCATCAAATCCTCTACCATGGATGGACTGGATTCACTGTTATCCATTGTTCAGATGCCCCAGGGAGTACCTGTAGCTACGGTGGCTATCAATGGAAGCTTGAATGCCGGACTTCTTGCCGTTCAGATCCTGTCGGTGAAATATCCGGAGCTAAGGGAGAAATATAAAGGATACAAAGAGGAAATGAAGGAACAGGTAAAAATAAAAGATCAGAAAATTCAGTCGATGACAGACTGAGAAACCAAATAAGTCTCTGCTTTGCATGAGGCTTATTGTTGTCTAAAGATAAGATAAATTTATATGCACAATATAATCAAGGTGCCGATGAGGAGGAAATTTAATTGAAAAAACTAGATATGCTGTATGAAGGAAAAGCGAAAAGAGTTTATAAAACGGACAACCCAGACCAATACATAGTTGAGTACAAAGATGATGCTACCGCATTTGACGGAACAAAAAAAGGTCAGATCCATGGAAAAGGTGTCGTCAATAATAAAATCAGCAGTATCATTTTTGCAATCATTGAGGAGAAAGGCATACCTACCCATTTTGTTAAGTACTTATCGGAAACGGAGCAGCTTGTAAAGGCAGTGGAAATCGTTCCGCTGGAAGTCATCATCCGGAATGTTGCAGCCGGTTCCATGTGCAAGAGACTTGGGTTGGAAGAAGGTATGGAACTCAAGGAAACCATTTTCGAACTTTGCTATAAAAACGATGAATTCCACGATCCTTTGATCAATGATTACCATGCCAGGGCGCTGGGTCTTGCCACTGGGGAGGAAATTGAAAAAATCAAAGAGTATACCTTTAAGATCAATGACATCCTGATCGAATTCTTTAAGGAAAAAGGACTGAAGCTTATTGATTTCAAGCTGGAGTTCGGCAGATATAAAGGAGAAATCATCCTGGCGGATGAAATCTCACCGGATACCTGCAGACTCTGGGACATGAAAACAAATGAAAAAATGGATAAAGACCGATTCAGACGAGACCTTGGAAAAGTGGAAGAAACGTATAATGAAGTTCTTAAAAGAATTCAGTTGTGACAGGAGGAAAAAATGAATAATTTTTTTAACGAAGACAAGCTACAGGAAGAGTGCGGAGTCTTTGGAATATATAAAACTGACAAAGAGATGCAATGTGCACAGCTGATCTATTATGGTTTGTATGCCCTTCAGCATAGAGGCCAGGAAAGCGCTGGAATTGCAACAAACTTCGAAGGCAAAATCGATCATTATAAAGACATGGGACTGGTAACCGAAGTTTTCAGAGGCGATGTACTCAGTGAGCTTAAAGGGAATATCGGAATCGGCCATGTACGGTATTCCACGACGGGAGAGAGCCATATCGAAAATGCTCAGCCTCTGGTCGTTAATCACAAAAACACGCAAATTGCTTTAGCGCATAATGGAAATCTGGTCAATGCAAAGGCTTTAAGGGAAATGCTTGAAGATACGGGGGTTGTTTTTCAGACAACAATCGATACAGAAGTCATCGTAAATCTATTAGCCAGAGGTCTTAAGCATGGAGTCGTTGATTCCATCAAAAGAGTGGTAGATATCATTAAGGGGGCATATGCCATCGTTATTACCACGGAAGATATGCTCATCGGCGTCAGGGATCCTCACGGATTGCGTCCTCTTTGTCTTGGCCGGACTAAAAACGGTGGGTACGTGCTTTCATCTGAAAGCTGCGCTTTGGATACAATCGGAGCCGAGCTGATCAGGGATGTGGAACCCGGTGAAATTGTAGTCATTGACAGTGAAGGGGTAAAAAGCTTCAGCCAGAATAACTGGGTAAAGAAAAGGCTCTGTATTTTCGAGTTGATCTATTTTGCCCGCCCTGATTCAGTAATGGATGGAACGAGCGTTTACCTTTCCAGACATAATGCTGGAAAAATCCTCGCAAGGGAAAGTTTCGTAGAAGCAGATGTTGTCATTGGCGTACCAGATTCTGGGATACCTGCAGCCATTGGTTTTGCCGAGGCATCAGGAATACCCTTCGGGATGGGTCTGATAAAGAATAAATATATCGGGAGGACCTTTATCCAGCCTACGCAAGCCCTCAGAGAAGAAGGCGTAATGATAAAACTTAATGCCCTTAAAGAGAACGTAGCTGGCAAACGAGTAATTATCGTGGATGATTCCATTGTTAGAGGAACCACTTCTAAAAAACTTGTGGAGCTCTTGAGAAATGCCGGAGCTAAAGAAGTACATTTTCGGGTCACCAGCCCTCCAGTAGCCCATACCTGCCACTTTGGAATTGATACACCTTACAGAAGAGAACTGGTAGGAGCAATGAAGACCGTAGATGAAATCAGGGATATGATTGGTGCTGATACCCTGGCTTTCATTTCAAACGGTGGGTTGATCGAATCTGTTGGAGGAGGCACAGGTTACTGCAGTGCATGTTTTGATGGCGATTATCCAATGGAAGTGCCGGTTTTAGAAGACTAGAGGGGGTTTAACAATGAAAGAATTTACATATAAGGATGCTGGCGTCGATATCGAAGCGGGTTACGAGTCAGTTGACAGAATCAAAAAGCATGTCAAGCGAACGGCAAAAGAGGGCGTACTTTCTGGTCTTGGCGGATTTGGCGGAATGTTCGAACTTCCAACAGGCTACAAACAACCCGTACTCGTTTCGGGTACTGACGGAGTTGGAACAAAACTGATCATTGCCCAGAAAATGGACAAATATGACACCATCGGAATAGACTGTGTTGCCATGTGTGTTAATGACATTGCCTGTCAGGGAGCGGAGCCCATGTATTTTCTTGATTATATTGCCTGTGGAAAGAATGACCCGGCAAAAATCGAAGAAATCGTTAAAGGCATTTGCGACGGATGCATAGAAGGGGATATGGCCCTTATCGGCGGAGAAACAGCCGAGATGCCTGACATGTACGCGGCTGATGATTATGATCTTGCTGGATTTGCTGTTGGTGTAGCAGAGAAGGCTTCCTTGATCGATGGGAAAGATATCACTGCCGGTGATGTTATTATTGGTATCCCATCCAGCGGAGTCCACAGTAATGGATTTTCGCTGGTGAGAAAACTTCTTTTTGACCATAAAAAATATGACGTCAAAGATCATTTTCAGGAGTTGGGGGATCAACTTGGGAATGTCCTTCTGACGCCGACGAAAATATATGTTAAAGCGATTAAGGCGGCGCTTAAGGGCGGCAAAGTAAAAGGTATCGCTCATATCACCGGAGGTGGCTTCTATGAGAATGTTCCAAGAGCTCTTCCGGAAGGATACAAAGCAGTGATTGATATAAAAGTGATAGAAAAACTTCCAATATTTGAGTTTATCCAAAAAGAAGGGAATATCTCCCATAAGGAAATGTATTCGACCTTCAACATGGGCATAGGTCTAATGATGATCACCTCACCTGAAGAGAAAGATAAAATCCTTAAAAGCCTGATGGCAATTGGTGAAAAACCGGTAGTTCTTGGTGAAATCATCAAAGGTGAAGGCGGAGTGGAGCTTACATGATGACGAGAATCGCCGTGCTTATCTCAGGAGGGGGCAGCAATCTTCAGAGCCTTATTGATACTGTGCACAATAGCTATGGAAGAATTGAACTTGTCATATCCAACAGGAGAGATGCTTATGGCCTTGTCAGAGCAAAAAACCACGAAATCAAGAACATTTGCATACCGGGAACAGACCCTAATTACGATAGGCTGCTTTTAAACAAACTGGAAGAAGCCGGGATTGATCTCATCGTTCTTGCCGGTTATCTAAAAATCGTTTCACCTCAGCTTATCGAAAAGTATCGAAACCGGATCATAAACATCCACCCGTCACTTATTCCCGCATTCAGCGGAGATGGACACTATGGACTGAAAGTGCACAAGGAGGTCATTGAGTATGGAGCAAAGGTTTCCGGTGCCACAGTTCACTTTGTTGATGAGGGTACAGACACGGGTCCTGTTGTCATGCAAAAATGTGTTGAAGTCGAATCTGACGATACACCAGAATCGTTGCAAAATAAAGTTCTGAAAATAGAGCATGAACTTCTTCCCCTGGCAGTTAAAGAGTATTGCCTGGGAAATATTCAGGTTGAGGGACGAAAAGTGAATATTAAAAAACGAGGAGGAAATGAATGAGAGCACTAATTAGCGTATCGGATAAAAAAGGAATTCTGGAATTTGCAAGAGAACTTGAAAAACTTGGCGTGGAGATCGTATCTACCGGTGGGACGGCAAAACTCCTGAAGGAAAATGGAGTCAACGTAATCGGCATAAGCGAAGTTACTGGTTTTCCGGAGTGTCTTGACGGAAGAGTCAAAACCCTTCATCCGGCAATACATGGTGGATTGCTTGCAGTGAGAAGCAACAAAAACCATATGGAGAAGCTGGAAGAACTCAAGATCACTCCCATTGATATCGTCGTTGTAAATCTCTATCCTTTCAAGGAAACGATTATGAAGGAAAATGTTTCTCTTGAAGAGGCTATTGAAAACATTGATATCGGAGGCCCTACGATGCTTCGCTCAGCTGCTAAGAATTTCAGAGATGTGGCGGTGATCACTGACCCATCAGACTATCACCGTGTACTTACCCAGCTTAAGGAAAACGGAGAGGTCGATGCAGAAACCAAATATGACCTGGCGCTGAAAGTATTTCAGCTCACAAGCCATTATGATGCCATGATCGCATCCTATCTGAAAGAAAAAGCGGGTAAAGAGACTTTTGACAATACCTTTACCATCACCTTCGAAAAGGTGCAGGATCTTCGTTACGGAGAAAATCCTCATCAAAAAGCCGCTTTCTACCGACAGGTAGGCAAACAGGATGGTACCCTGGTTGAAGCCAAACAACTTCATGGGAAGGAACTTTCCTACAATAACATCAATGACACAAACGGCGCCCTTGAGATCCTGAAGGAATTCTACTCTGAACCGACAGTGATTGCTGTAAAACACGCCAATCCCTGTGGAGCGGGCAGTGGAGCTGATGTGTATGAAGCGTACATGAAAGCTTACGAGGGAGATCCGGTAGCTATTTTTGGTGGAATCATAGTAGCAAACAAAGAAATCGATCTGAAAACAGCAGAAAAAATCGGAGAACTTTTCATTGAAGTAGTCGCTGCTCCCTCCTATTCGGAAGAGGCGCTTGAAGCATTGAAAGCTAAAAAAAATATCAGGATCCTTGAAATTGAAAATATTGAGAAGAGAATATCCGGTTATGAACTTAAAAAGGTAATGGGAGGCGTACTTGTTCAGGACATGGACAGCGCCCTTTTAGGGGATGAACTGAAAGTTGTAACTCAGAGACAGCCTTCCAAACAGGAGTTGGAGGATCTGATGTTCGCCTGGAAAATCGTGAAAAACACGAAATCCAATGCCATCAGTTTAGCCAAAAACAAAATGCTCATTGCCAATGGTCCGGGACAGGTAAGCCGGATCGCTTCTTTGACAAATGCCCTGAGGCAAGGTCAGGAAAGTACATTCGGCAGCGTCATGGCATCTGATGCCTTCTTCCCTTTCGAGGATTGCGTTCAGGCCGCCCATGATGCAGGAATCACTGCGATTATTCAACCAGGGGGATCCATCAGGGATGAGGATTCCATTAAGCTTTGCGATCAGTATAATATCGCCATGGTATTTACTGGTATGAGACATTTTAAACATTAAGAAGGTGGTCGGAAAATGAAAGTACTGGTAATAGGTTCCGGGGGAAGAGAGCATGCCCTGATATGGAAAATAAAACAGAGTCCTAAAGTAACAAAGATTTTCTGCGCTCCGGGGAATGCTGGTATTCAGGAATTAGCGACTAACGTTGATATTCCGGTGGAAGATATCAAAGCCCTTGCAGATTTTGCTGTTTCAGAAGGGATCGATCTGACTGTTGTTGGACCAGAGATTCCCCTTGTTGCGGGAATTACTGATGAATTCAAGGCCAGAGGGTTGAATGTTTTTGGACCGGATAAAGCTTGCTCTGAATTTGAAGGAAGCAAGGCTTTCACAAAGAAATTTCTGTATAAATACGAGATTCCTACAGCTAAATATAAAGAGTACACAAATTTAAGCCAGGCCATATCCGAAATTGATACTTTCGGATATCCGGTGGTGATAAAAGCAGATGGGCTGGCAGCCGGTAAAGGTGTAATCATTGCTGAAGAAAAGGAAACTGCAGTAAAGACCCTTAAGGACATGATGGAAAAAGAAGTTTTTGGGGAGTCTGGAAAGAGAATAGTCATTGAAGAATTCCTGGAGGGCATAGAAGCTTCGATCCTCTGTTTTGTAGACGGCAATAAAATAATCCCCATGGAGAGCGCCCAGGATTACAAGCGGGCATTCGATCAGGATAAAGGTCCAAATACCGGGGGCATGGGAACTTATTCACCCAACAGGCTCTTCGACAGTGAACTTAATAAAATTACAAAAGATGAGATACTTCAACCGATCATGGAGGGGTTTATCAGTGAAGGTTTAGACTACAGGGGAGTGCTGTTTGTCGGGCTGATGATAAAAAACAATGTGCCCAAGGTCCTGGAATTCAATGTAAGGTTCGGCGATCCTGAAACTGAGTCCGTCTTGTTAAGGCTGGAAAGCGACATTGTAGAGATTTTCCAGAAGGTGATTGCTGGGAATTTAGAAGAATCCGATTTGAAATGGAAAGAAGAAAAGGCTGTCTGTGTCGTATTGGCATCAGGAGGATATCCTGACAAATATGAGAAAAATAAAGAGATCACCGGCTTGGCTGATGTGAAGAATGCCGTCGTTTTCCATTGTGGGACAAAGTGCTTAGATGGGAAAGTAGTTACTAATGGAGGCAGAGTGCTTGCCGTCACAGCAATTGGAAACACAATAGAGGAAGCAGCAGATATCGCTTATGAAAATGCCGGAAAAATTTATTTTGAAGGCATGCAGTACAGAAAAGATATCAGTAAATAATCGGAGATAGCCCTTTATTAATGAAGGGTTATCTTTTTGTCAATAATAATATTTGCTTACTTGTAATTTATTAGGTTTTATGAAATAATATAAGTAATATTCTTTAGGGGAGAGGCTATGTGAGGAAGAGAAAGAACAGAAGACCCAATAAAGGCACATGGTTGATAATCTTTTTAATATTCGGTTACTTTATTTTCAATTTTGGCGCAGCAGAAGTACAGTTGCTCCAGCTGGGAAACCAGAAGGAAAATTTGGAAACTCAGCTTGCCAAAGAAAAAGATAAATCCCAGCAACTGAGCCAGGAATTGGACCAGATTGATTCCAACGAGTATATCGAGACATTGGCAAGAAAATATTTTGGGCTGGTATACCCTCAAGAGAAAATTATAATTGAAGTAGAACCCGACAATAGTAAAAACTAACATATAAACAAGGAGGATTTTTTTGATGCCATTTGAGGTTAATCAAATAGTAGAGGGAACGGTAAAAAGCATAACCAAGTTCGGTGCATTCATCGATTTGGGAGGTAAAGTAGGACTTGTACATATTTCAGAAGTAGCAGATGGTTATGTTAAGGAAGTATCTGACCACTTAAAAGAAAATGAAACCGTGAAGGTTAAAATCATTTCAGTCACAGAAGGGAAAATTGGATTATCCATCAGGCAGGCTCAGCCTAAAAGCGCGGAAGCCCCCAGACCGAGGCCCAGACCGAGTAATTTTAGAAAAAGCGCACCTGTTAATAATATAGTGACATTCGATGATCAGGTCAGCCAGTTTTTAAAGGACAGCGATGAAAGACAGCAGGCACTCAAGAAAAGTGCAAAAAAAACCAAAAATAGATGTTTCAACAGATAATGCCGCATCCCAGCCTGGGATGCTTTTTTTAGATCAGGAAAGCTCGTCTTAGCTTGCTGAAGACCAAGCTTTCCTGATCTACGAGAATAAGCGTCGCAGACGCTGTTCTTGTTGGAAAGCTCCTCTTAGCTTGCTGAAGACCAAGCTTTCCTGATCTACGAGAATAAGCGTCGCAGACGCTGTTCTCGCCGAGTAAGAAAGTTCGAAAGGAGATTTGAATATGCTGAAAAAAATTGCGGCCATCGATATTGGAACAAATTCCATGCGGCTCCTCGTTGCGGAAGTGGAAGATGGACAGATCCTCAAAAAGAAAAAAATGGTTTATTATACCCGGATCGGCGAAGGTGTCAACAAAACCAGGAGAATAAATGAGGCTGCCTTTGAAAGAAATCTGAGAGCCCTTGAGACGATAAAAGAAATATGCATGGAGGAAGAAGTAGATGATTATCTGATTTTTGGTACCAGTGCCCTCAGGGATGCTTCTAATGGGGGCGAATTCATAGCAGCTGCCAAAAGACTCCACGATATGGATATCAGGATCCTGACGGGTAACGAGGAAGCATCCTATGGCCTTTTGGGAGTATCAAGCAGTCTCCATCTTCAGGATATGCTAATTATGGATGTAGGCGGCGGCAGCACGGAGTTAGTAATGGTATCAAAGGAAATTCCTGTGTTTCTAAAAAGCGTCGATGTGGGAGCGGTTCGAATGAAAGAAATGTTTATCAGAAACGATCCCCCTTTGGAAAATGAGATCGGCAAGCTGGAACTTTATGTAAAGAATAAAATTGAAGATTCGCTTATTGAAATAGCAACCGATGGAGAAATGGTTGGCATCGGAGGAACGGCAACGACATTGTCTTCGATGATACAAGAAATGGAGTGCTACGATCCTGACAGAATCAATGGGAGCAGAGTAAGTCATAAAGAACTGACCGAACTGATGGAGAAAATGAAGACCATGAAATATGAAGAGAGAGTCCAAATTATAGGTTTGGATGAAAAAAGAGCGGATATCATTCTTGCTGGGATGGTTATCGTGAAAGCTGTTCTTGAAGCTGCCGGGAAGGATCATTTTATCGTCAGCGACAGCGACAACCTGGAAGGTTCGATCTATGCAAAACTAACAGGCGAAAGTTTTTCAAAAAATCATTGACAATAGGAATTCTACGTACTATAATAACACTTGTCTCTTAAAGAACAAGAGGCCGAAGTGGCGGAACTGGCAGACGCACAGGACTTAAAATCCTGCGATCCTAACAGATCGTATCGGTTCGATTCCGATCTTCGGCACCAACGACGCGGGGTGGAGCAGTTGGAAGCTCGTCGGGCTCATAACCCGGAGGTCGCAGGTTCGAATCCTGTCCCCGCAACCATTTAAATTATACGGCGGCGTAGCTCAGTTGGCTAGAGCACACGGTTCATACCCGTGGTGTCAGCGGTTCAAATCCGTTCGCCGCTACCATTTTTTTTTATAGTTACCAGGCCCCTTGGTCAAGCGGTTAAGACACCGCCCTTTCACGGCGGTAACAGGGGTTCGAGTCCCCTAGGGGTCACCATTTAATTTAATAACCCACATGGTCGCATAGCTCAGCTGGGAGAGCACCTGCCTTACAAGCAGGGGGTCATAGGTTCGAGCCCTATTGCGACCACCATTTTTAAAATTGATAAGTTCATGTAAATGGACTTTTTTTTTATAAAAATGTAAAATACAATTAAAGTCAAACAATTGTGGTGATGAGATGCTTGAAAAGGTCAGGGAATACATTAAAGAGAATAATCTTTTGGCTAAAAGGGACCGCGTCCTCGCAGGTGTATCAGGAGGAGCCGACTCCATGGCGCTGCTACAGATTTTATGGACCCTCCGGGAAGAATACGATCTGTATCTTGCTGTTGCCCATGTCAATCACTCGTTGAGAGGAAAAGAAGCTCTTGAAGACCAGAAATTGGTGGAGAAGGAATGCCTGTCGAAAGGAATACCCTTTCAGGTCCTGACAGCGAATGTAAAAAAATACGCCGGGTTCAAAAATATCTCTATAGAAGAAGCGGGCAGGGAAATCAGGTACAAATATTTTACTCATCTTAAAAAAAGTTTTCAAATAACTAAAACTGCCACTGGACACCACATGGATGATAACGTTGAAACTGTGATTATGAGAATACTTAGAGGAACAGGAATTAAAGGTCTGAAGGGGATAGAGGCGCTAAGAGATGACGGAGTGATCAGACCCCTCCTTGGAATAACAAAAGAGGAGATTCTTAAATTCTGTAAATCGGAAAATGTGAGATATCGAGATGATGCTACGAACTTTGAGAAGATTTATCACAGGAACAGTATCAGACTGGACCTTATCCCAGTCCTTAAAAAGTATAATCCTGCGATAGAAAACAGTATAATCAATTTAACGATGATCGCAAAAGAATATGAGGAATGCATTGACGAAATCGTAAGCAAAATCTGGTGTGGATTTCGAGGGAAAAAAGAAATTGAAATAGCCGCACTTGAAAAGTATCCTTTGCTTGTTCAGAAAGAACTGCTGTTAAGGAAAATTAAAGAATCAGATGATAGCATTAGTATCCAATATGTACATATTAACGCTGTGATGGATAAGCTTCGTGACAGCATGGATACGGTTTGGCAGTTATCCCTGCCAGGTGGAGTTAAAATTAGAAGAGTGTATGGAATTTTAATGATCGGCAAGAGTGTGACGAAAGATTCGATCCCATATTTTCAGTACACCCTTTTGCCGGACAAAGTTTATATTTTACCCCGACTTGGACGGATGGTGACGGTAAGCGTTGTAACGAAAGAAAAATATCTGGAGAGCTCTAAAAAATCTAATGAAAAGTTCTTTGATTATGATAAAATGGTTAGAATGAAATGTAATATCATCATGAGACAAAGAAAAATCGGGGATCGTATCCGTCCGTTAGGAATGAAAGCGTCTAAAAAGATCAAAGAAATTCTTATCGACAAAAAGGTTCCTGCGGATCTAAGAGATAAAATTCCGGTTTTTCAAGCTGGTGAAGAAATTTTCTGGCTATATGGATACACCATTAGTGAACAATTTAAAGTCAGTGAAACAACCGATAAAGTACTTTGTCTAAGTGTAGAAAATTTTGAGGAGGAAAAATATTGTTAGGGGATATTAAAGAAATTCTTATTGAAGAGAATATTTTGAAAAACAGAGTGAAGGAACTGGCAGCTCAACTTTCAGAAGAATACAAGGGTAAAAATCCGCTGATCATCTGTGTTTTAAAAGGCGCAGTACTTTTTATGTCAGATTTGATACAGAACATGAGCATACCTTTGGAAATTGATTTTATGGCGACAACCAGCTATGGTTCAGGCACAAAATCCTCCGGCGAAGTCAGGATCCTGAAGGATCTGGACAAAAGCGTGGATAACAGGGATCTTATTATTGTAGAAGATATTGTAGATAGTGGTCTTACCCTCTCTTATCTGATCAAAATATTCAATGACAGACATACCAAGAGTGTTAAAGTGTGCACTCTCCTTGACAAACCGGACAGAAGAAGTGCTGAGGTGAAGATAGACTATATAGGATTTGAAGTGCCAGACGAATTTGTAGTAGGTTATGGCCTTGATTATGATGAAAAATATAGAAATCTTCCTTTTATAGGCATATTGAAAGAAGAAATTTATTCCAATGAATAATTGTAATCATCAGTAATGTATGTTAAAATTATTTATCAAACTTATATAAGTTAAAGGAGAGTGAAAGTTTGAATAAGTATCTGAGAATGATCAGTTTTTATATGATAGTACTGCTGATAATCATATTGGCTGTGACTACGTTGAATACCGGACAAACCGATACCAAGGTTATATCTTATGACGAGCTTATAACCGGTATAACGGACAATAAAATAGAAAAAATAACGGTTGATATAGATAAATATAAAGTTGACGGCGAATACAAAGATGGGACCCAATTCATCAGTATTGTTATTCCGACGCCTTTCAATGAGTTTATTAATCAGCACATTCAGTCCGGAGGGGCTGTCGACATATCAATCAAGGAACCAGAGCAGACTCCTTGGTGGGTAACCATACTTCCCACACTATTTTTGGTAGTGCTCATGGTTGTGTTCTTTATGATGTTCACACAACAATCCGGAGGCGGCGGTGGCAAAGTCATGTCTTTCGGAAAGAGTAAAGCCAGACTGCACACACCTTCGAAGAAAAGTGTTACTTTCAAGAATGTGGCTGGAGCGGATGAAGAAAAAGAGGAACTGGAAGAAATTGTTGATTTCTTAAAGTCTCCTGTACGCTACCTTGAGCTAGGTGCAAGGATCCCAAAAGGGGTACTTCTTGTTGGACCTCCGGGAACAGGTAAAACACTTCTTGCAAGAGCAGTAGCCGGCGAAGCGGGAGTCCCGTTCTTTTCAATAAGCGGTTCGGACTTCGTGGAAATGTTCGTTGGTGTTGGAGCGTCAAGAGTAAGGGATTTGTTTGAAACGGCGAAGAAAAATGCGCCTTGTATAATATTTATTGATGAAATCGACGCTGTAGGAAGACAGAGGGGAGCAGGACTTGGGGGAGGCCATGATGAGAGGGAACAAACCCTTAATCAACTTCTCGTGGAAATGGACGGTTTTGGAGACAATGAAGGGATCATTATGATCGCAGCGACCAACCGACCGGATATCCTGGACCCAGCACTTCTAAGACCGGGCAGATTTGACAGACAGATTGTCGTTGGGATACCTGACGTTAGAGGCAGAGAAGAAATACTTCGAGTACATGTCAAGGATAAACCCCTTGAATCAAATATTGAACTCAGGACAATTGCGAAAGCAACACCTGGCTTCACTGGTGCTGACCTTGAAAATATTATGAACGAGTCAGCCCTTCTTGCAGCAAGAAAGCGAAAAACAACAATCGGAATGGAAGAGCTGGAAGAGGCGATAAAGAGAGTGATCGCAGGTCCTGAGAAGAAAAGCAGGATTATTACTGAGCATGACAAGAAAATCACAGCCGTTCATGAAGCAGGGCATGCGATTGTAATGAGAGTGCTTCCAAACTGCAACGAAGTGCATGAAATATCCATTATCCCAAGAGGTATGGCCGCTGGATACACACTGGCGTTACCGGATAATGACAACAGCCATATATCCAAGTCAAAGATCCTTGACGAAATTGCAGGTCTCTTAGGCGGAAGAGCTGCTGAAAAGATCGTTCTGGATGATATCTGCACTGGAGCAACCAATGACATCGAGAGAGCAACAGAAATGGCAAGAAAAATGGTCACTGAATTTGGGATGAGCGATTATCTCGGACCGATGACCTTTGGAAGCAAGCATGATGAAGTGTTCGTCGGCAGAGACCTTGCGAGAGCAAGAAACTACAGCGAAGAAGTCGCTGCGGCGATCGATAAGGAAATAAGAACCATTATCGACAATGCCTATAAACTCGCAACAAGGATTCTGGAAGAGAACAGGAACAAGCTCACCAGGATAAGTGATGAGCTTCTGGAAAAAGAGACAATCAACAGCCAGGAATTTAATGCGCTATTTAATGAATAATATCAGTGAATAAAGAATAACCATCCTTTCAGGGTGGTTATTCTTAAAAAGAAGGAGGGATTTCATGAAATACAAAGGAATAGTTTTTGATCTTGATGGGACGATCATCGATTCCGAAACGGGGATCGCCAAAGGTTTTCAAAAGGCCCTTGCCAGTAAGGGTGTAGCGGAGGAAATTAGTGCAATCAAAGAACTCATCGGACCACCCCTTTCCAGGACGATCATTACAAAGTACGGCTTCGATGAAAAAGACGCTGCAGAAGCCATGGCGATCCATAGGGAATACTATAGCACCATCGGTGTATATGAAAGTGATGTCTATGCTGGAATCGTCCCGATGCTGGAGGAACTGAAAAAACGAGGCTTGAGACTCATGATCGCAACCAATAAAGCCGAAGAATATGCGGTAAAGCAGCTGGAGCATCACGGCCTCCTGAAGTATTTTGACAGTGTGTCGGGGAACGATCTTCTTCAGAAAAAAGGCTTGAAGAGGGACTTCATTGAAGAAGCTCTTGAAAAATCTGGCATGGATAAGAATGATGTGGTTATGGTTGGGGACAGATTCAATGACATCGATGCAGCAAAGGAAATGGAAATGGATACCATAGGGGTATTATATGGGTATGGCTCAGTGGAAGAAATCGAAGGTACGAAACCTACCTATATCATTAAAACACCCCTGGAATTGCTTGAAATTATATGATTTAAGAGGAGGAATCTCTAATGAAAATCGAAAATATGATTGGCCAGGAAAAGACGGTAACCATCAGAGTGACGGATAAAGATACTGCAAAGGAATTTGGCAGCGGAAGTATTGGAGTGTATGCCACTCCCAAAATGGTGGGCCTAATGGAAAGGGCTTCCCTCGAACTCGCAGATGAAGGGTTGGAGCCGGGGTATACGACAGTGGGAACGTCAGTAAATGTCAGGCATATTGCTGCAACTCCAGTGGGGATGGCAGTCAGTGCAAAAGCCAGGATTGTGGAGGTCGATCGTAAAAGGCTGGTTTTTGAGGTCGAAGCGTGGGACGAGACTGAGAAAATCGGTGATGGCATCCATGAGCGATTTATAGTGAATGTTGATAAATTCATGGAAAAGAATGATTTGAAAGCTGGAAAATAAAGACTCCCATGCTTCAGGTCAAAAAACAATTGATTTAAATATTTCTTATTGATAGAATATTGTCTAATATAATATGTCTTGTATCCCTTTGGAACGAGAACAGGAGGTTATCATGAAAAAAGTATTTTCAGATACTAACAGACTCACCTTTATGGGAGTCATGCTGGCTATGACCATTATTTTTGTAATGGCGACAGTGATACCGAGCTTTGCGGTAAGCGTTGCTGTGGCAATGTTTTTACCGACAATTCTCACAGGAATCGTTCTTGGGCCTGCAGCTGGAGGAATCATGGGGCTGCTGGCAGGTACAGCTACACTTCTAAGAGCACTATTGCTGCCCCTTTCACCATTTGATTATTTCTTTATTCATCCACTAGTATCGATTTTTCCAAGAATATTTATTGGAATAGCGTCGTATTATGCGTTTACGCTTATGAAAAAAGGATTTAAAGCGAATGATACGATCAGTTCATCCATCGCTGCAGCCGTTGGAATGCTTACCAACACCTTGCTGGTCATAGGGATGTTATACGTGATCTATGGACAGAAAATGGTGGAGGCAATGGGCGGGATGAGTTTCGTGGCTGCCCTTGGAGCGATATTCATGTCAAATGGCTTGATTGAAGTCATAAGTGCAATGATCATCATCCCTGTGATTTATCGAGTGTATATACGTTATACCAAAATGAAATAAATTATGGAAGTGATATGAAATGTTAATGACGATAGATGTTGGCAATACGAATATTGAAATCGGCGTGTTCGATAGCGATAATCTTGTTGGAACATGGAGAATGGTAACAAAAACAAGAAGAACATCGGATGAGTTCGGTGTCTTTATGATAACGTTGTTGAATGCGAGAGGAATCGATCCTCAAAGCATAAAAGATGCAATCATCTCATCGGTTGTTCCGAATATAATGTATTCCCTGGTAAACAGCATAAAGAAGTATCTTGATATTGATCCAATGATTATTGAACCAGGTATAAAAACAGGAATTAGCATTCAAACTGAAAATCCAAAATCGGTAGGCGCTGATCGCATATGCGACCTTGTTGGGGCTTACTTTATTTATGGCGGACCTGCGATCGTAATAGATTTTGGGACAGCGACAACCTATGACTTCATTACAGAAAAAGGAGTTTTTAATGCTGGAGTGACCTCGCCGGGGATTCAAATTTCAGCAGATGCGTTGTGGAGTAAAGCAGCGCAGCTTCCAAATATAGAAATCGAAAAACCTAAAAGCATTCTGGCAAAGAATACAATAACCAGTATGCAGGCAGGTTTGGTTTATGGATATATCGGGCAGGTTGAATACATCGTGAGGAAAATGAAGGAAGAAACTGGGTGTTTTAATGCAAAGGTGATCGCAACAGGCGGTTTAGCAAAGATCATCTTTTCGGAGACGAATTCCATTGATATCATGGACCCTGTGCTTTCGTTAAAAGGAATCAAGATGATTTATGATCGAAACAAGCAGGTGAAGATTTGATTATTGGAAACACAAAAATCAAAGGCAATTTGGTCTTGGCACCAATGGCAGGTATAACTAACCTGCCTTTTAGATTGTTATGTCTTAGACAGGGATGCAGTCTGGTATTTACAGAGATGATCAGTGCCAAAGCGCTCCACTATAAAGATGCAAATACCCGGGAGCTGTTGCTGACATCGGCTGAAGACAAACCTTGTGGGGTTCAGATTTTTGGATCGGATCCAGATCTGATGAGCAAAGTGATCAAAGAAGACATCAACCGAACAAGCTTTGAAATCGTAGATATCAATGCCGGTTGTCCGGCGCCAAAGATCGTTAAGAATTCTGACGGGTCGGCGCTTATGAAAAATCCGGAGCTTATTGGTGAAATTATTTATAAAGCCGTCAGAGTGTCGGAAAAACCGGTCACATTGAAAATTAGAGCTGGATGGGACGAGAAAAACGTCAATGCCATGGAAGTTGCAAAAATTGCAGAAATTGCAGGAGCTGCAGCAGTTACGGTCCATGGGCGAACCAAGGAACAGTACTACTCTGGGAAAGCTAACTGGGATGTTATAAAAGATGTGAAGACTGCTGTAAATATTCCTGTCATAGGAAATGGTGATGTTGCCAACAGGGATGAAGCCTTAAAGATGCTGGAATACACAGGCTGTGATGGGGTGATGATCGGCAGAGCGGCTCTTGGAAATCCATGGATATTCAATGAAACAAGAAAAGATGAAGTGGGCACTGAGGAAAAGCTGGATATGTGCATCAACTACTTTCATATGCTTCTGGACATAAAACCAGAGAGAGTAGCACTGGGGGAAATCAGAAAACATATCGGATGGTTTGCAAAAGGATTGAGAGGTTCCGGGAGTTTCAGAGACGAAATCAACAGGTCAACTTCCACGGAGGAAGTATTTTGTATGCTGAAAAAGTACAAAACTGAAATATAAGAGCAGAATAGCTTAAAAAAGTTGTGTTTTTAACAAAAATAAATATAATTATAATTATATATTTATCTCTATCATGATCACTTGAAGATAACCATACTAAAAAAAAGCTTAGAAAAGGGGTATAAATTAAAATGCAGAAGGAACTTATACTAACATACGAAGGATTAAAAAAGCTTGAAGATGAACTGGACGTATTAAAAACGGTAAAACGTAGAGAAGTCGCGGAGCGAATCAAAACGGCAAGAGAATTCGGAGATATCAGTGAAAATGCTGAGTATGACGAAGCCAAAAATGAACAGGCGTTCATTGAAGGCCGAATTGTGGAGCTTGAGCACAAACTTAAAGGGGCAAAAGTAATCGATGAAGATGATATTGGAACAGATATTGTAAGCATCGGATCTTACGTAAAAGTTAAAGACAAAGAGTACGATGAGGATGTACTGTATCATATTGTAGGCTCTGCAGAAGCCAATGCAATTGAAAATAAAATCTCAAACGAATCACCCGTGGGAGCAGCTCTTATCAATAAAAAAGTCGGTGATGTATTTACTGTTGAAGTCCCAGACGGAAGTGTTTCTTTTGAGGTAATCGAGATAAGCAAGAAATAAAGGAGGAAAACCATTGACAATTGAAAATGGCGAAAATTTAAACGAACTGCTTAAAATAAGAAGAGAAAAATTGGCAAAACTGATTGCTGAGGATAAAGATCCCTTTAAAATAACGAAATTCAAGGTAACTCACCTTGCTAAATATATCGAAGATAACTTCGAACAGATGGAAAACCAGACGGTATCACTTGCAGGAAGAGTCATGTCGAAAAGAGGACAGGGAAAAGTCAGCTTTTATGACCTTCAGGATAGCAGCGGAAGAATCCAGATGTTTCTTAAGAAAGATACCCTGGGCGATGAAGTTTATGAAGATGTAAAGACTCTCGATATTGGAGATATTTTAGGAATTACAGGAGAAGTTTTCAAAACAAAAATGGGACAGACTTCTATAAGGGTAGAAAATATTTCTATTCTGAGCAAGTCTCTTCAGATATTGCCTGAAAAGTTTCATGGTCTCAAAGATCCTGATTTAAGGTATCGCCAGCGATATGTGGATCTGATCGTAAATCCGTCAGTAAAAGAAGTGTTCATTACGAGATCCCGAATAATAAAAACCATCAGAGAGTTTTTAGACAACAAAGGATTTCTTGAGGTAGAAACGCCTGTTTTAGGAAATATTGCAGGAGGAGCTACAGCAAAGCCTTTTGTAACCCACCATAATGCCCTGGATATTCCGATGTTTATGAGAATAGCCCTTGAACTTCCGCTGAAGCAACTTATTGTGGGCGGTTTTGATAAGGTGTATGAAATCAGCAGGGTTTTCAGGAATGAAGGCATGGACTCCACACATAATCCTGAATTCACAATGCTGGAAACCTATGAAGCTTATGCCGACTACGAAGCTGTAATGGATATGGTGGAAGAACTCTTTATTTATGTCGCTTCAAAAATAACAGGCAGCGATACGGTTGAATTCCAAGGTCATTCAATAAGCTTCAAACCACCATTTAAGCGTGGGAGAATGGTAGACCTGGTCAAAGAGTACACCGGTGTAGATTTTGATGTGATAGATACTGTTGAAGAAGCCTACGCAGCAGGGACAAAACTTGGACTTCAGCTGGAGAAAAATCTTCCTCTCGGGAAGATCATCGAGGAGGCTTTCGACACTTTTGTTGAGGATAAGCTTATTCAGCCTACCTTTGTAACTCATCATCCAACAGATATCTCACCTCTAGCCAAAAAAGATTATTCAAATCCTAAATATACGGAAAGATTCGAACTCTTCATCAAGGGAGCAGAATATGGAAATGCATTTTCAGAGCTCAACGATCCAATAGACCAGAAAGCCAGGTTTTTAAGCCAGGTGGAACAAAAAAATAGTGGAGACGAAGAAGCTCATCCTTATGACGAGGACTTCATCAACTCACTTGAAGTAGGACTTCCGCCAACAGGAGGGTTAGGCATAGGGATTGACAGACTTGTCATGCTCCTGACCGACCAAAGAAGTATCAGGGATGTAATTCTATTCCCGACCATGAAGCCCGAGAAGTAATCACAAATAATCTCAAACACCGCAGATCACACTGCGGTGTTTTTTTGCGAAATTAGCATCTGGCATACTTACGACTTATGACTTAAGACTATTTGGTGGTTAGGTGGTTGGCGAAAAGCAAAAGCGTTTAAGTATTGGAATGCTGAAATGCTTAATTCTAGCATACTAGGGACTAGGGACAAGGGACTAGCGACTTATTGGGCACTATGCAGAAAATAGTTTAAGAAATAAACAAAATAAGCGTTGACAAAAGGGCGCCAAACCCATAGAATAGTACAAGTCGCCTCTTGAAGCAAGGAGTTGAAAAACTCCAGGCAAAGGAGCGGCTGAAAAGTACAGAAGGCTTGCAAAACCGACAGTTTTAAAAAGATTCAAAAAGTAGTTGACAACAGGGTGGCAAGTCTTTATAATAGTAAGAGTCGCTAGAGACAAGGCGATGGAAAATGAGACAGTTTGATCGGCGGAATGCTGAGGGAATTGGATCGGAAAATGGAACATTCGACTTCGATTTTCACTTTGTGAAAGCCGGATGATGTGTTTCGAAAATGAAGCATTTCGACTTCGCCTTTCACTTGTGAAAGCCGGATAATGTGTTTCGAA
>JAAXUP010000038.1 GCA_013335935.1 Eubacteriaceae bacterium
ACTTAGGACTTAGGACTTACGACTGATTGGGTGGTTAGGTGACTAGATGGTTAGGTGGTTAGCGAGATGCAAAGGGAAAGGCGTTGAAGTGGTGAACAGCAAAAGCGTTGAAATGTTGAAAGGTTAAAGTGTAGAAGTACTGAAATATGCATTGACACGATATTTTGAAGCATTTAAGCATTTAAGCTAAATTCTCCTTGCAAGCATTTTCAACAGGTGGTATACTGAGAACAATCAAATATTTTGTGCCAGTGTAAAAGTGTAGGCCGTTTCAAAGATCATGATTAATTTATGGTTATTTGTTGCGGTCTTTTTCTATGCGCTAAATGGAAAAACTATTCTAGTTCAAATAAAATACAAGGAGTGTTGAACAATGTATGACGTGTCGATAATCGGTGCAGGAGCAGTGGGATGTGCCATTGCAAGAGAGCTTTCTAAATATGATCTTAAAGTAAATGTCATCGAGAAGTATAACGATGTTTCAAATGGCACCAGCAAGGCGAATAGCGGGATCGTCCATGGAGGTTATGATGGAAAGCCAGGAACCCTGAAAGCCCGGCTTTGTGTACAAGGCAACCATATGTTCAAGGAACTGGATCACGAGCTTCGATTCGGATTTAATAAATGCGGTTCCTTTGTTCTGGGATTTGATGAAGAGGATCACAAGGAAATTGAAAGACTTTATCATAACGGAATCAGTAATGGCATGGATAACCTCTCTATTGTGGACCGGGAATACATCCTTAAAAAAGAACCCAATGTAAACCCTCTGGTACATTCAGCACTTTACTGCAGTGGCGCAGGGGTCATATCTCCCTTTGAATATACGGTGGCGCTGGCTGAAAATGCCGGAGACAACGGGGTAGAATTTTTTCTTGAGACAGAAGTACTCTCCATCGACAAACAGGACGGTTTCTATACCTTAAATACCAGCAAGGGTAAAATCGATACAAAATATGTCGTAAACAGCGCAGGCCTTTTTGCGGACGAGATCGCCAAAATGGCGGGGGTCGACAAATTCAAGATCATTCCGAGAAAAGGTGAATACCAGCTCTTCGACAAGGAAATCGGCAACACCGTTCACTCCGTTCTGTTTCAGACACCAAGGGGTGGCTCCAAAGGAATACTGGTTACCCCTACCTTCCATGAGAACCTCATGATTGGACCCAATGCCCAGTTCGTTGATGATAAGGAAGATCTGAAAACTACCAAAACCGGCCTTAAGGAAGTGGCTGAAATGGCCCTCAAATCGGTTCCGGGAATCGACGGCAGCAAATTGATCACCCAGTTTGCAGGTCTTCGGGCTTCCATGGCGGATTATGACTTTGTCATTGAGGAAAGCATCAAAGGCTTTATCAATTTAGTGGGAATAGACTCTCCAGGTCTCACCTCTTCCCCTGCAATCGCTCTGGAGGTAACGGAGCTCCTTAAAGGGTCAGGGCTTGAGCTTTTCGAAAAGGATGACCATATTTCCTACAGGACGCCATATATAAGATTAGACAAGCTGGAAACTGAGGAAGTCAATGAACTCATCCAGCAGGATGAAAAATTCGGAAGGATCATCTGCCGATGCGAGAGCATTACTGAAGGGGAAATCATAGAAGTCCTTCACCGGTCGATACCGGTACGAAGCATCGATGCCATCAAGAGAAGGGCAAGGGCGACCTCAGGAAGATGCCAGGGAGGCTTCTGCACCCCAAGGATCATGGACATCATGAACCGGGAGCTTGGTATGGAGCTGACGGAGATCAACAAGCATGAAGCAGGCTCTTATATCTTAAGCGGAAGAACAAAAACTGCCAAGGGAGGTAATGCGTGATGATAATATACGATATGATCGTTGTCGGCGGTGGACCGGCAGGACTGGCTGCGGCGCTTAAAGCCTATGAAGAAGGGGTGGAAAACATCCTGATCATTGAAAGGGATTATGTTCTGGGGGGAATACTAAATCAGTGCATCCACAACGGATTCGGACTTCATAAGTTTAAAGAAGAACTTACAGGCCCGGAATACTCCAGCAAATATACCGACCGTCTTGGTGATACCACAATTAAGGTTAAAACAGACACCATGGTCCTCAAAGTATCGGAGGACAAGGAGGTACACACCATTAATGCCCAGGATGGCCTGAAGATCTACAAGGCAAAAAGTATCGTCCTCGCCATGGGCTGCAGAGAAAGAAATCGTGGGGCCATCAATATCGCCGGGACAAGACCTTCAGGGGTATTCACTGCGGGAACGGCCCAAAGGTTCATCAATCTGGAAGGCTACATGCCCGGTAAGGAAGCGGTAATTCTGGGTTCGGGAGACATCGGTCTGATCATGGCAAGAAGAATGACCCTTGAAGGGGCAAAGGTAAAATGCGTACTGGAGCTGATGCCTTATTCAAACGGCTTGACAAGAAACATCGTCCAGTGCCTGGATGATTTTGATATCCCCTTGAAGCTCAGCCATACCATCGTCTCCATTCACGGGGACAGACGCCTGGAAGGGGTCACAGTTGCCCAGGTAGACGAGAAACTTCAGATCATTGAAGGAACGGAGGACTACATATCCTGTGATACTCTCCTCCTTTCTGTAGGCCTGATTCCGGAGAATGAACTTTCCAATGTATGCGGCATCCAACTGGACGGGAAGACAAAAGGCCCTGTAGTCAGTGAATCCAGGGAGACCTCCAAAGACGGAATATTTGCCTGCGGCAATGTCCTCCATGTCCATGACCTTGTTGATTATGTCTCCGAAGAAGCGGAAATCGCAGCCATGGGTGCTGTGGAATATATCAAAAATCCTCATGCCCAAAAGAATTATGTGAAAACAAAAGGAATCAACGGAGTTTCCTACGTTGTCCCTCAGAACCTGAATCTGGCGTCTGACAAGAATCCTGTGAAGATCTACCTGAGAGTAAACCGGGTTTATAAAAACAGCAGGATCAAGGTGACTGCCAACGGGCTGGAGATTGCCAGCAAAAAAGCCGAAAGATTTATGCCGGGAGAAATGACCAGTCTCTATCTTGATAAAACCAAGCTGGGCGGGATCAATCCAGGTGAAATCATATTTGAAGTGGAGGAAATGTAAATGGAAGCCAGTAAAAAATATACCTGTGTCGTATGTCCCATAGGCTGCAGTGTAAATGTGCAGGGTAAGGATGGCGAATATGAAATTTCCGGCAATAAATGCAAAAGAGGCAGTGAATATGCACTGAATGAAATGACAGACCCTAGGAGGGTTGTAACCTCCACGGTGCTTGTTAAAGGCGGGAAGGAACCTGTGACATCTGTAAAAACAACTGCAGCTGTTTCGAAATATAAGATTTTCGACATCATGACCATGATCAATAACGTGACAGTTCAGTCACCCTGTAAAATCGGAGATGTGCTGATCCCAAATATAGACGGCGCCGGCACCGACCTGGTGGTCACGAGGAATTGTTAGCAGTTAGCAATTAGCTGATAGGTGAATAGCAAAAGCAAAGCGTTGAAGTGGTGAAGTGCTGAAATGCTGAAATGCTGAAAGGCTGAAATGCTTAAATCTGGCATACTTATCACTTAGGACTTAGGACTTATGACTTATAACTAGGGACTAGAGACTAGAGACTAGCGACTTGTTGGGTGGTTGGCGAAGGACAAAAACGTTAAAGTGCTTAAATGCTTAAATGTGAAAAGCAAAAACTGCTGAACTGCTATTAGGTGATTAGCTGATAGTGGTTAGCTTAAAAACGGAACCACTTTAGTGATGTAAAGCAAGTCAGCATCGCTATCTAAGAAAATGATTGCGTTGGCGAGTTCAGAAAATCCTCTGAAATATCGAAGCTTTTCGGAAAAAACAGGATGTTTTTTCAGCGAATCTGAGCCGGCACATTTCCATAAGGTATTTCAGTGATGTGCCGGTGAATATGAGCGGAAGAAAAGCTGAAGGTATTGAAGATCGATTTTCTCGAGACATAAGCTTTTTTCGTGATAGCGAAGCTGATGGCATCGTACATCGTAAATTAGTATTATATATATGAAAGCAATGGCTGCATTTTTAATGTGATCATTGCCTTCTTTTGTTTTTGGCTAAATGCTAACCGCTATTCACCTCACAAGTCGTAAGTCATAAGTATGCCGGATTTATGAACTTCAGCATTTCCACGTTTTTGCACTTCTGTTCTTGCTAACCACCTAACCACCCACCAAAGAATAATGACATCCCCATCCATATGGTCTATAATAAAGAAGATAATGAACACAAAGGAATGATCTAATGAAGCTATTGCTTATCGGCATAAATTCTAAATATATCCATACGAATCTGGCTGTCAGGTACCTCAAGGCGGCCTGTAATATGGAAAACATTGAAGCGGAAATAAAGGAATATACCATAAACGACAACATGGAGGATATCCTTGGGGACATCATGGCCCGAAGGGCAGAGGTCTACGCATTTTCCGTGTATATCTGGAATGTGGAGGAGACCTTCAGGCTCGTCAGAGATATCAAAAAAATCAGGCCGGAGGCTACCATCATCCTGGGCGGCCCGGAGGTTTCTTTTGAAAGTGAAAAAGCCCTTGAAGAAAGTGGAGCTGACATCATCCTTCGGGGAGAAGGGGAAGAAATTTTCAGCCAGCTGGCAGGAAGACTCGTTGGCCGGAAAACTGGGGATTCCCTGGATGATATGCTGAAAGACATCCAAGGACTTACCTTAAAATCAGGGCTCCAGACACCGGATGCAGAGGCTATGACTCTGGATTCAGCAGGCTTCCCTTACAGTCTTCAAGATCTGGAAACGCTTAAAGACCGGATCATCTACTACGAATCCAGCAGAGGCTGTCCTTTTTCCTGCAGCTACTGCATGTCAGCCATTGATCGCAGATTGCGATTGCGTTCCTTGGACCAGGTTAAAAGGGAACTGCTTTTTTTCATTGAAAATGAAGTCAGACAGGTGAAGTTCGTTGACCGAACCTTTAACTGCGACAGCAAACGGTGCAGGGAAATCATCAGTTTCATCATCGAGAATAACAAATGCACAAATTTCCACTTTGAGATTGCAGGAGATCTTCTGGATGACGAAACCATAGCCCTTCTTGCCAAGGCCCAACCGGGACTCATCCAGCTGGAAATCGGCGTTCAGTCTGTTAACCAGAAAACACTAAAGGAAATCAACCGGAAAACCGACATCGGAAAAATCAGGAGTAATGTTTTCAAACTGAGAACTGCCGGGAATCTCCATCTTCATCTTGATCTCATTGCAGGATTGCCCTGGGAAGATATGAACTCCTTTGCCTTTTCCTTTGATGAAGTCATAGGAATGAAGCCTCATGCACTCCAGGTGGGATTTCTCAAGATTCTGAAGGGTACGCCTATCTCTGCCAAGACGAAGGAACACGGCATCATATTCAGGGATTATCCCACTTACCAGATCCTTTACAATAAGTATATCTCCTATGAAGAAATGTGCATTCTGTCGGATGTGGAACATATGGTAGAGAAATACTACAATAGCGGTCATTTCAACTTTACCATGGAAATGATATCGGATCACACGGATGGACAGATGTTTGATTTTTTCAAAGACCTGGCAGGCTTTTGGACGCTAAAGGGATATCATTCCACAGGAGTCAGCAAGGATAACCTGTACAGGATCCTTCGCGAATTTCTTATGGCTTCAGAGTATGAAAATGAAATGGTGGAGGACCTCCTGAAGATGGATTACCTGACAACCAATAAATGGCCTCTTCCTGCTTTCTTTGAACATGAAGCACCAGGAAAGGAAGCAGTTTTTGAAATGCTTAAAGACAGCGAATTTATTGCCCGATACCTGCCTCATCTTGCAGGAGCATCCCCAAAGGATCTTTTTAAAAAAATCCATTTGGAGACCTTTATGAAAAAAAGGACGGGGGGAAAACTGGCGATATTTTATAAAAGGCTGGATACCAATTTCGACCTGGACACTTTGAATGAAATGGCATGGATCGATTAGTGGAAGTATCACTATATATTGTGTATTGCTTGATTTGAATGAATAAAATTGATAAAATATAAATTATACAATTCTATGAAAGTTTTAAATAAGGAGACCCATATGAAGTCGATAAAAAGTTTACTGATGTATCTGATCATATTTATATTTATACTTTCACTGACCGCATCCTTTGAAGGATCAGTGATCGTAGAAAATGACCTGAAGGATCTTAGCCTGGCCAACAAGAATATGAAAATGATCTTTTACGATACCTATAAAACCGATGATGAAGTTGTCGTTGATGAGGAAAATCAAATCACAGAATATGCCCTGGGCAGCACCGGGGATGAAGTTCTGATCTACGAAAAAATTCTCTATTACACCGATTACCTGAAGAAAGACCCTGACGGAAATTTCGATGAAACGACCAAAACCGCTGTTTTGGCCTATCAGGAGGAACAAGGACTGGAAACAAACGGAACGATGGATGCTGCAACCATCACCGCTCTTCTTGATGAAGAAATTACTTATCGTAAAGGACAAAAAGGAGAAGAAATCCTGAAATACCAGATGATCCTGTACTATATAGATGAATTGACACAGTATCCCAATGGTGAATTTGGCGATGCTACCGTGGCTGCCGTTACAAGCTACCAGGGGAAAAATGGTCTCGAAGCTACGGGTGCCATTGATCAAGCCACCCTGCTGTCATTAGCAGCGGAAGCCATCACCTATAAGCAGGGCAAAAAAGGTGAAGTCATCGAAGAACTTCAAAACCGGCTCAAAACCCTGGGATACCTCACCGGTGAAGTTGATGGTCAATACGGAAGCAAAACCGTGGAAGCGGTGAAGAAATTCCAGGCCGACAAGCAAATTACCCAAACCGGAGAAATCGACCCCCAGACCGCAAAGCTGATTGAGCAGAAGTAAAAGCGAGGTGGTTGGGTGACTAGGTGGTTGGGTGGTTGGCGAAAAGCAAAAAATGCTTAAGTGCGAAATGCTCACTGCGTTCACGTTGAAGTGGTAAAATGCTTAAGGGCGGCTGTTAGGTGAATAGCGGTTAGCAGTTAGCTTAAAAACGGAAAACTTAAGTTATATAAGCTAATCAGCATCAAGCGGAACGCATGAAATGCGTTCCCTACAAAAATCGGGGTTGTAAGAGCTAATAGCTATCAGCTAGACGCTAATAGCTAATTTGTAAAACTTTTGTAACCAAAAGGGTGTTGTTATCCTGCGTTGTCTGATATAATAACTAATGAGCTAATGACATTACTTATGTAATGAAGTTCATTTGGAGGGATAATATTGATAAGATTTGAAAATGTCAACAAGACTTACGATAAAACCCTGCATGAAGCTCTTTCTGAAGTGAATATCAACATTTGCGAAGGTGATTTTGTATTTGTTGTTGGAAAAAGCGGAGCAGGAAAAACAACGTTGATTAAAATGATTCTAAAAGAACTTGAGCCGACAGATGGCAGAATATTAATAGATCAGCAGGATATCACACAGCTTAAAAGAAGAAAACTTCCATATTACAGGCGTAAAATTGGGGTGGTATTTCAGGACTTCAGGCTGCTGCCTGAAAAAACCGTGTATGAAAATATTGCCTACGCGATGGAAATCGTCGAGAAGAAGTCAAAGGAAATCAAGGAAAGAGTGCCCCAGGCCCTTAAACTTGTAGGACTTAACCATAGAGGGCACTACTATCCTGAACAGCTTTCAGGAGGGGAACAACAGAGGGTTTCCATCGCAAGAGCGATCATCAACAACCCGAAGATCATTATTTGCGATGAGCCAACAGGAAATCTTGACCCGAAAACGTCCATAGGAATCATGAAGCTTTTAAAGGACATCAATGAAAGCGGCACGACGATCATTATGGCGACCCATGACCGGGATATCGTTGACAGGATGCAGGCCAGGGTAATAACCTTAGCCGGTGGAAAAGTCATAAGCGACAAGAAAGGCGGATACGACTGTGAAGATACATGCTATTAAATATTTCATAAGGGACTCCGCAAAGTCAATCAAAAGGAATTCTCTCATGAGTATTGCTTCAATTTTCTCGGTAATCGCTGCCCTGGTTATTCTTGGGATATTTCTGGTGATTGCCATGAATATCAGACACATTACCTCGGATATCGAAAGCAAGCTCGAACTTAAGGTGTTTTTGGAAAAAGGGGTAACAGAAGCCACAAGGACCAATGTGGAAGACCTGCTTAAAGCAAACAGCCAGATATCAGAAGTGGTTTTTGAATCAAAGGATGATGCCCTGAACAATATGTCTGACAACCTTGAGGGATATTCCGGGATACTTCAGGGACTTAAGGATGACAATCCGCTACCGGAGTCATTCGTTGTGAAGGTCAAGGATTCCGGCAATATCAAAGCCGTGAATGATTACGCCCTGACCATCGATGGGGTGGATTACGTCAACTATGGTAAAACTTATGTTGACGCTCTGATGAAATTCAATGAGTTTACAAATATGCTGAGTGTTGTCGTACTGGTAATCCTGACGACGATCTCCATTTTCATCATATACAATACCATTAAACTTACCGTCTTTTCCAGAAGGAAAGAAATCAGCATAATGAAATATGTTGGGGCCACAAACTGGTACATCCGGATCCCCTTTATCATTGAAGGTAGCGTCCTGGGCATAACCGGAGCTTTACTGGCTGTGCTGGTGGTAAGAAACGTTTATTATTACATGCTGGGAGCATTTTCCGGGAATACACCCTTATTAATGGGAGCGACCTTTGCTCCGGCAAGTGCGGTGCTGCCAACCATAACCCTGTATTTTATCATTTACGGTGTGGTTGTGGGATCTGTTGGAAGTCTGTTTTCCATCAGGCGATTTCTTGATGTATAACCAAGGGGGAAAAACATGAAAAGAAAAATAATAAGTTTATTATTAGCCATCGTACTGATGCTCTCATTTATACCTGCAAGCGCAGGCGCGGCCACTTTAGATGAGCTTAAGAATAACCTCAATAGTATTGAAGATAAGCAAGAAAACACCATAAAACTGATCGATGCCAATAAGGCGACAATCGACGAGCTCCTCAACGAAGTCAATCGGCTGGATGCTGAAATGGCAAAGTATGAGGCTTCCTTGAAGGAAATCGAAGTTCAAATTTCGGACATCCAAAAACAACTGGAACTGGTTCAGGCAGAGCTTGTAAAAGCTGAAGCGGAAAAGAAACAGTATAAAGACACCCTTGACGAACGAGTCCGGGTCATGTACATGTTCGGCGACAGCAGTTATTTAGAGATCCTTTTTAGTTCAGAGAACTTCTCTGATCTTATTTCCAAGGTGGATATGATCAAGACCGTCATCGATTACGACAAGGAAATATTCGCCAAGCTTGAAGCTGTTGAAAAAGAGATCGCCTTGAAGAAGCTTGATATCGAGACAAAGAAAAACGATATCGTAACAAAGCAAAGAGAAACGCTCACTAAAAGAAATCAGCTCAACCAAACAAAGGTCGCAAGAGAAGGCTACGTAAAAGAACTTAATACCAATACACAAAAACTTAACGAGCAGCTGGATCGACTTGAACAGGAATCAAACAAGATCAAAAATGAAATTGTTTCGAAACAAACTATAAACACTCAAATAAACAGTAAATACCGGTGGCCTTCACCTGGCGCCACCACCATCACTTCACCTTTCGGATATAGGATCCACCCCATCCTTGGTTACACGAAATTCCATTCAGGAATCGATATTAGCACAGGAAGAAGAACGGGTGTCAATGCTATTGCCGTAGGTTCAGGGATCGTCATCCAATCGGATTACACCTCAGGAGGTTATGGAAACAAGGTCATCATCGACCTGGGACTTGATGAAAAAGGAAACAAGATATCTGCCGTTTACGCCCATCTGGCAAAAAGATACGTCGCTGTCGGCAAGGTTGTCGATCCGGGAACACCCATCGGTGAGATCGGAACTACAGGCCTGTCTACAGGAATTCACCTTCATTTTGAAATACGTGTCAACGGTGTGCCTGTCGATCCATTGGGTTATGTGAGACCATAATATATTAGGTGGTTAGCAGGAACATATTGTATTTGTTCTGCGAATTTTACATATCGATTCATCAATAAACCAATATATCAACAAAACACTGTCTGAAAATGACAGTGTTTTTTATTGAGGTTGGAAGGAATTATTAATTGCCCTAAAGCTTATTTTAAGTTATTATGATAAAATATAAAGATAGTTGGGCTAACCACCCAACCACCACAAGTAAATTTTAGCAAATAACAGAAACAGCCCCAATGAAGGAGACTTATATGAATAAAAATTATGATATTGATCTCAATGAAGATATAGACAAGCTTCCGCCTAAAAAGGTTAAGGACAAAAATATGAAGTGGTACGTCCTGATCGTGGTGGTGCTTCTGGTGGTTTCCAATGCCGCGACTTTTCTCTTTTCCAATATGATCAGCATCGCAGTAGGCAGCAAGGTGATCGTTCAGGCAAAGGACGCCCATGATGCGGCGTTCTTAAGCAAAATGCTTTACTTGAAGGATGAGATCCAGACCAACTATTACAAGGATGTTAAAGAAAAGGATCTTCTTGATGGCGCTTTGGAAGGCATGTTCGATGCGGTCGGCGATCCCTATACCTCATACTTTGACGAAGCGCAATTTGCAAGCTACCTTGAGCAGGTAGAGGGCACTTACGTGGGGATCGGCGTGGTGGTAACTATGAGCGAGGACAAGAGAGTAACGGTTGTTTCACCCATAGACGGATCCCCAGGAAAGAAAGCGGGACTGGTATCAGGGGATATCATCCTTAAAATTGACGATAAAGAAATCGAGGGGAAAACCCTGGAGCAAGTTGTTGCCATGATCAAGGGAGATGCAGGAACTTCGGTCATTCTGACCGTTCAGAAAAAAAGCAATAATGAAGTCATCAATAAGACGATTATCCGGGAAGAAATTGTGGTAAAAAGCATTCAAAGTGAAGTCTACAACGGAAACATCGGAGTTATCACCATCAATCAGTTTGAGAGCAACACCTATGATGAATTCATAACCGCATTGGATGGGCTACTTGCTCAGAATGTCAAAGGCATTGTTTTTGATGTCAGAGGCAATCCAGGGGGAATGATGGACATCGTTGTAAAGATGCTTGACCGACTCATGGGGAAATCCATCATTGTATACACTCAGGATAAGAATGGCAATAAAGAATACGAAAACTCAGACGAAGCCAATAAGATCGACCTGCCAATGGCGGTGCTCATCAATTCCGGCTCAGCAAGCGCTTCTGAAATCTTTGCAGGAGCATTGCAGGATACGAAAGAAGCGACTATTGTAGGAACCACCTCCTTCGGCAAGGGCATTGTCCAGCGGATGACCGACATGAACGACGGAACCGGCTATAAAATCACCGTTTCCGAATACTTCACCCCCAATGGACGAAATATCCATGGCAAGGGCATCGTACCGGATGTGGTCGTTCCAATGGAAGAGGAAGCCTTGAGTGCCGAAGGCTACAGCCTGGCTGCAGACCCTCAGTTCTTAAAAGCCGTTGAAACCTTAAATATCAAATAAAACAAAACCGGACTTGCTGGAATAAAAGCAAGTCCGGTTTTTTGCTAACCGCCAAGTCAGTCGTAAGTCGCAAGTCATAAGTCCTAAGTATGTCTGCTTATCAGCCTCGCTATCACGAAAAAAAGCTTATGGCTCGAGAAAATCGTTCTTCAATACCTTCAGATTTTCTCACGCTCATATTCACCGGCACATACTGAAAGAGCTTATGGAAATGTGCCGGCTCAGATTCGCTGTAAAAACATCCTGTTTTTCCCGAAAACCTTCGATATTTCAGAGGATTTTCTGAACTCGCCAAACGCAAAAATTTTCTTAGACAGCGATGCTGATTTGCAGATGCATCTGCGGTGCGATGAAATGTTTAAGTGTTAAATGCACCTTCGGTGCGCTAAAATGTTTAAGTGTCGAATGTATCATAGCGTTTATATACTTATGTATTTTTGCAGTTTTTGTTTTTGGCACTTTATCACTTCAACACTTCAACGTGAACGAAGTGAACATTTAGGCATTTCAACGTTTTTGCCCTTCACTTCCCTGATTTTTTTCCTTTAAGCAGGGTATGTATCTTATATAGAAATTAGTATTAATCGAAAGGAAGATGAAAATGAGCATTTACGATATCAACGTTAAAACTATCGATGGCAAAGAAACTACTCTCGAAGAATATAAGGGCAAGGTGCTTCTTATTGTGAACCTCGCTTCAAAGTGCGGATTCACACCCCAATACGAAGGACTTCAAAAATTATATAGCAGTCTGGGAAGTAAAGGTTTTGAGATCCTTGGATTTCCATCCAATCAGTTCAGGGAAGAACCTGGTACAAACGAGGAAATCAAAAGCTTCTGCCAGCTGAACTATGGGGTAACCTTTCCATTATTTGACAAAGTAGAGGTAAGAGGAGCAAACATTCACCCACTTTATAAATATCTGTCCGAGAAAGCTCCTTTTCAAGGCTGGGATTTAAACGATGCAACACAAAAGAAATTCCACGGAATAAACGCCGAAAGGAATCCTGAATTTCTTGATGACGGTAGTGTAAAGTGGAATTTCACAAAATTCCTGATCGACAAGGAAGGCAAGGTTGTAAAAAGGTTCGATTCCTGGATCACTCCTGAAGAGATTGAAGATGATATCAAGGCACTGTTGTAAGCGAAAGACTACGTAATGTTTTCAAAATGAAGGTTCTTACCAGCCTCGCTATCACAAATAGTCGCTAGTCACTAGCAATACCAAATTTTTGTAGGGAACGCATTCCATGCGTTCCGAATTAGCAAGTAGCTAGTCACCTGCAGCGTAGGGACGAACATTGTTCGTCCGAATCAGTAAAATATTTTAGAAAAAAATCTTTTACTGGGATGCATCTGGGAGATGTTTTTTAAAATGAACACTCATTGTAAATTGTACATCGTACATTGAATAACGCCAACGCAAAAAAATTCTTAGATATCGATGCTGGTTTGCTTATGCATTTTAGCTTTAAGCACTTTCGCTAATCACCTATCAGCTAACAGCTTTTTTACACTTCAACAATTAAACGCTTAAACGGTTTTGTATTTTGCTAACCGCTATTAACCTAACCGCTAGCAGCACTTCAGCACTTAAGCTTTTCGCTAACCACCCAATAGCTACCGAAAGGACGAATAAAATGAGCATATACGATATAAATGTCAAAAACATCGACGGCGAGGAAATTTCGCTGAAAGAATATAAGGGGAAGGTGCTTTTAATTGTGAATATCGCTTCAAAGTGCGGTTTCACTCCTCAATATGAAGGACTGGAAGCTTTGTATCAGAGTTTGGGAAACAAAGATTTTGAGATCCTGGGATTTCCGTGCAATCAGTTCAAGGCACAGGAATCCGGTACAAACGAAGAGATCAAAAATTTCTGCCAGCTGAACTATGGGGTAACTTTTCCACTGTTCGACAAAGTGGAAGTCAGAGGCCCTAACTCCCATCCTCTTTACAGGTACCTCACTGAAAAGGCTCCTTTTGCAGGCTGGGATTTAAGCCAGGAAGCCCATAAAAAATTTCACAGAATAAATTCTGAGTTATATCCTGAGTTTCTGGATGACAGCAGTGTTAAGTGGAATTTCACAAAATTTTTGATCGACAAGGAAGGCCAGGTCGTAAAACGGTTCGATTCCTGGATCACCCCAGAAGAGATCGCTGATGATATCAGGGCATTGCTTTAATTTACGATTTACAATTTATAATTTACAATTAAAGTAGAGTTTAGAATCAATCTTATAAATTGATTCTAAACTCTCTTTTTTTTGACAAAAATATTTTAGAAAATATTCTTATAATGAGATCCTCTGACACCACTTCAACACTTACCCATTCAGCATTTCCGCACTTCGGCATTCTCATCAGCATCGCTATCACATTATAGTCGTAAGTCATAAGTCATAAGTCAATAACACCCCAATTTTTGTAGGGAACGCATTTCATGCATTCCGAAAGACCATATGCATAAATCTGGCATCGTAGGGGCGATCAGTGATCGCCCGAAAACATAACCATGCTGATTTGCTAATGTTTTATGTACTTAATATTTTCGCTAACCAGCTAACGGCTAACAGCTTTTTTACACTTCAACAATTAAACGCTTAAACGCTTAAACGGTTTTGTATTTTGCTAATCGCTATTAACCTAACCGCTAGCAGCACTTCAGCATTTCAAAGCGAACATAGTGAGCATTACACATTTAAAATTCTGCTGTTTTTGCTTTTCGCTAACAGCTAATCACCCAGTTGCTAATCGAATTTGAGCTTTTCGCCAACCACCCAACCACCTATTCACCCAACCACCTATCACTTAAACCCATTAACAATCGCCTTGATCTCTTCGCAATCTGCTACTCTGCCACCGACCACGACCTTGCCGTCTATCACAAGGGCCGGCGTTTTTACTACCCCAAAAGAACAAATCCCGTCAAAGTCGGTCACCATTTCTACATGAATGTGGAGACCTGTTTCATGTATCGCCCGTTTGGTATTAGCCTCCAGCTTATTGCTGTTGACACATCCTGTTCCTAATATTTTGATTTCCATAGTGATCCCCCTCTTACGTATATGAGAACTCATTTATATTATTCCACTGATTTAACTATATTAAACAAAGGACACGGAATTGTTTGTCTTTTGCAGATCTGATTCGATTATATTATAATAGATTTATAAAATTTACGATGGAGACCGATATGAATAATTCAGAAAATAAATTCAAGACTTACCTCAAACTACTGGATGCCTCTGCCCCAGTTTTTCAATGTCCAAAATGCGGCAAAAAAATGACCACCAAGGGCAAGAGTGTGACCTGCCGGAAAAGTCACAGCTTTGAGTCTTCCACAAAAGGCTATATCAATATGCTCCTGGGTTCCTCGAAATCCTTCTACAGCAAAGAACTTTTTATTTCACGGAAAAATATTGTTCAGGCCGGCTTTTTTGATCCGCTGATCCAGGAGCTTTCAGGGATCATTCATTCAAAGAAGACCGATAGCCAACCCATGACGATTCTTGATGCAGGCTGTGGGGAAGGATCCCTCACAAAACGTGTAAGAGATTCCTTAAATGATCCAGCGGTATCCATTTGCGGAATCGACATTTCTAAGGATGCCATTCAGATCGCAGCTTCAGGTTCCCCTGAAGTGCTTTTTGCCGTGGCTGATCTTGCGAGACTGCCGTTCAAGGACAAGTCCTTTGATGTGGTCCTGGAAGTTTTGTCGCCATCTAATTATGCCGAATTTAAAAGGGTATTAAAAAAAGGGGGTTCCCTGATCAAGGTCATCCCTGGAGAAGGGTACCTGAAAGAATTTAGAGAAGTTCTCTTTAAGGATTCCCCAAACAAAGAGTATTCCAATCAGAATGTGGTAGATTACTTTAAGAAAAATGTGAAAAAGAGTACCATTCGAGAGATCAGATACACTATGACTCCGGATAAAATTCAGCTGGAAAATTTGATAAAAATGACCCCTCTGGCTCTTGATACAGAAGAGTCCAACCTTACCAATCCAGAATTGATGGAGATACGAGAAGTGACGTTTCATTTTTTGGTATTGGTCAGCGGGTAAGTATTAGGTGGTTGGGTGACCAGGTGGTTGGGTGGTTGGCGAAAAGCTTAAGGGCGGTTAGGTGAATAGCGGTTAGCTTAATAACGGTAATACCGAAGCGCATAAGCAGATCAGCATCGAACCGGAACGCATGGAATGCGTTCCCTACAAAAATCGGGGTCGCTGACTATATATCGACGCTGGTTTCTATTAGGTGGTTATCGGTAAGAGAACTAAATAATCGTAAATCATAAGTGTAAATTATAAATTGAACTTGATATCAGTCTAACTAAGTGATATACTAACTTTAAATTAATAAACAAGCCGATGTGAAAAAAGTGAAGGCCGTAAAATATCTCAACAGGGATTGTTTTATGGTTTTTTTGTGTCTGTCAGCAGTCAGCTGTTTAGCTGATAAAATAAATAATTCGGTAGCGTGAATACGTCAGGCCAACCACCTAACAACCTATTCACCTAACCACCTTAAGGAGGAAATTAAATTGAAAATTGTTATAGGCTGTGATGAAGCAGGAGTAAGACTTAAAAATACCATCAGGGATTTTGTACTGTCCAAGGGACATGAGGTGCAAGATTTTGGCTTGAACGAAGGGGAATCCGTGCTTTATCCGCTGATTGCCGAAAAAATTGCTTTAGCTGTCGCTTCAGGAGAATTTCAGAGAGGCATCATCATCTGCGGAACAGGGATCGGTATGGCTATAACAGCCAACAAAGTGCCTGGAATCAGAGCGACTGTCGCTCACGATGTATTCTCAGCTGAGAGATCAATAAAATCAAACGACTGCCAGATCATCACCATGGGTGAAAGGGTTATCGGATCTGAAAGCGCCAAGACGGTTATCGAAGCCTGGTTGAACTCCGAATTCACCGGCGGAAATTCTCTTCCTAAGGTAGAAAAAATGATTGAAATTGACGAAAAATACAGATGCGAGAGGTAATGAAGCCATGGAAACTATAACGATTATCGGCGCAGGAGCTATGGGCAGTGCCCTGACAACTCCTCTTGTTGAAAATGGACATGAAGTAAGGCTTTGGGGAACGGAGCTGGACGGTCATATCATTGATGAGCTAAGAGCCGGCAACAACCACCCCAAGCATAAATATCCCATTTTAAAGGAAACAAAACTCTATAAGGTGGATGAACTGGCTGAAGCCATGAAGGATTCCAAATACGTGATCATGGCTATCACCTCGGATGCCCTGGGTATGGTTTTTGAAAGAGTAGTTCCATTCCTGACGGAAGAGTCCATCGTAGCATCCGTTTCCAAAGGCTATGACTATAATAAAAGCGGCGAAATCGTCATACTTCCGGAAATCCTTAAGGAAAGGCTTCCAGAAAATCTGTCTGATGTGCCTGTCGTCGCCATTGGGGGACCATGTAAAGCCAACGAAGTCCTTTATCGTTCACCTACCTGTGTGGTATATGCCTGTGAAGATATGGAAGCGGCAAAGACCTTCAAGAAACTTATCCAAACGGAGGTTTATAACGTAAAGGTTGATGACGACGTCATGGGAACTGAGATTTCCGTCGCCATGAAAAACGCCTATGCCGTTGCCCTGGGGATGGCGGAAGGCTACAAAGGAATCAATGGACTGACCCACAACAATACAAAATCTGCACTCTTTGCCATTGCCATTGAAGAGATGGACAAGCTTTCCACAGCTATGGGTGGAATGACTCGTTCGGTTTATGGTCTGCCTGGAGCAGGGGATCTTGAAGTGACAGGGGAAGCCGGCAGAAACCGGATCCTGGGTGAAGTCCTGGGTGAAGGAATGAAAGCAAGTATCGCCATCCAGAAAATGAAGGACGATGACATTACTGTAGAAGGTTATCCGGCCATCCGGTTCGGCTACGAACTTGTTAAAAGGCTGGAGAAGGAGGGGAAGCTGACCTTAAAGGAAATGCCCCTTTTAGATATGCTCAACCAGATATTATATGAGGATGCCCTCTGCTACGAAGGTATCCGAAAGGTATTGAACGATTTCTGCAACAATTGAAAAAGAGAATAGTTAATAGAGAATAGATTAGGTGGCAATTTGCTGATAGAACGCAGCAAATTGCTTTTTTTGCGCTGTTCTTGTGTAAAAATTGTGGATACAATTTTTTTTTAATGAATAGATATTTACTTTAATCGAAATAATATTTATAATTTAATTTTAGGCAAGTAAAGTTCGACTAGCTCACTGAGGTCCAAACTTTTCTAGTCTGCTTGAATTAGACGCCAGAGCTGCAATTCTGGTGTGACATGATAAAGAAGCATATGCTATAGGAATGTGAGGGAATTATATGAAAAAGGGTTATTCATTGCTCGCCATGCTGTTAGTTGCAGCAGTTTTGTTTGCAGGTTGTTCGAATGGCGGTACTAAGGAAGAGGTAAAAGACAAGTATGCATTGGTGGTGGGAGACAAATTCACCATTGAAGATTATGCAGAAGTAACAGTTAAAGAGGTAATGGTCAACTCCAAGGTAGAGCCGCCTAAAATGACAGAATATTCTTTAAGCTATAGCAGTCAGGACGATGATAAAACCTATCTTACAACGGTCCTGGAAGTGAAAAACTTATCCTCAAAAGATATTTCACCGGAGAGTTTTGCGGAGGTCTCCGTGAAAAATGAGAACGCGAAATTTATTTGCGGATTATTTCTGCTTTTAGCTGAAGATGATACCATCATCAGCGAGTATGAATCTATAGCCCCTGAAGAATCCGGAACCATCTATTGTTCCACTTTGATCAATATAGACAGCCTGGGCGATTCAGTCATTTCATTGAACTTTAATGATGAAACTTATAAGGTCAGCAGTAATACTTTGGACGTAAAGGTTAGTCAGAAAGCGATTTCTCTTGATCAGACCATAACAGCTGAAGAGTATGGGGTATTCACATTGAAAAGCATTGAGTTCACAGATGATGTTGCGCCTTCAAAGGCGAAAAAATCAAGTGCTCACATTAAGATCGAAAATAATGACAATACCTACATTGATGTCCTGGCAGAGGTTACTAATCTTCAGTCATCGGAGACAGCAGCGGAGATGTTTTTCGGAGCAAAAGCAATCTACGAAGGAAAAGACAGCTACAATGGATTTATCGTAGCGGAAGAAGAAGATGGAATAACCTTTGATCGTTATCTATCGATTCCGTCCGAATCCACCACACTGGTACATTCCCTGATCGAAGTGCCAAAGGAAGCATTGACCGGAAATACAGAAATCAGCATTTATTTTAATGGGGAAAGATACGCGATTTCCTTAGTTGATGGAAAGATCGCAACAACTGAAACCACCGAAACCACTGAGACCACTGAGGATTAAGCAGAAAACTTTATTTAGAGAACTTTAATTAGAGAAAAATTAATAGAGAATAGAGAATAGATTATGAGGCAATTTGCTAGGAACATCCAGCAAATTGCTTTTTTTATTGAAATTAAAATTGCTATTGAAAATATTATCAGTAACCTGAAAAAACTTTCTGTATTGAGAATAAAGTGTGCAAGGCTTATGATGAATACAAGATAAATAATTTGTTGAAAATGTATAAAATA
>JAAXUP010000105.1 GCA_013335935.1 Eubacteriaceae bacterium
GGAAAAGGTATGCCTGATATCTTCAATGGAGTTTTTTAGCTGCAGCAGCTTTGTAAAAGATAAGACGTAATCAAATTTAAAATCGATCTCTGAGGGTTTCAGACAGAAGGCTTTGACATAATCATCTTTATAACCTTGTACCAGGATTCCTCTTTCATTGATAATACTTTTATTGCTTCCTTCTTCAGAGTCGATTAGGGTAACATCAAAACCCTTGTCGGTTAAAATACCTCCCACAACAAGCCCCAAAGAACCTGCTCCGCTAATTCCTATTCTCATAAAATCACCTCGTAAAAATTATAACACATAATAGATTAATGACGGGGGATACTTACTTTACCACAAGAATAGCACGACCACGTGTTTTTCAAGTAGAATTGGAAAGTTTGGACCTCGGCGAGCTAGTCGAACTTTCCAATTCTATAAAAAATGAATATGCGGTGGGTATCAAAAATGCGCTTGACATTACTCGAATATATTGTATAAAATATAATGTATATATAAATAATTAATTGACTTAGACGAGACCAGTAATCATTATGAAGCTTCCAGAGAGACGATCCCAGGCTGTAAGATTGTCAGTGAAGTAATGGCGAATATCAGCTCCGAGTCTGACCAACAGGTCCGGATAACCCGTTATATATTATGAGGCATTTTTTTATGCGAAGTAAGATGGTACCACGAAGTTTACGCTTTCGTTCTTATATATTAAGAACGGAAGCTTTTTTTGTGATAGTAAAGTTCGACTAGCTTGCTGAGGTCCAAACTTTACTATCACACGAGAATAAAGCGTCAAAGACGCTGTTCACGTTAAATGATCAACAATAACAGGAGGTAAATAATGACCAGATTCAATGAACTGTCCAATCTGCCTGTCGCACAGCGGGAAAAACTTATCGCTGACAAATGGCAGGAAATAGAGATCCTTAAAAAAAGTATAGACAATAGAGAAGGAAAAGAAAATTTCGTTTTCTATGAAGGCCCGCCTACCGCAAACGGGAAGCCGGGTATACATCATGTGATTTCCAGGACCTTAAAGGACTCCGTATGCAAATACAAGACCATGTCTGGCTACAGGGTGGTCAGAAAGGCTGGCTGGGATACCCATGGACTCCCGGTGGAGATCGAGGTGGAAAAACAGCTTAACCTTGCCAGTAAAACCGAGATTGAAAATTACGGAATAGATAAGTTCAATAAAAAGTGCAAGGAATCCGTGTTTACGTATGAAGCCCAGTGGAGAGAAATGACTAAAAGAATGGCTTACTTCGTTGATATGGAAAACCCGTATATCACCCTGGACAACAATTATATTGAAACCGTATGGTGGCTCTTAAAGCAGTTTTTCGATGGAGATATGATTTATGAAGGCCATAAAATCCTTCCCTATTGCCCAAGGTGTGGAACGGGGCTGGCTTCCCATGAGGTGGCCCAGGGATATCAGGAAATCAAGACAACTACGGTAGTGGTAACGATGAAGTTAAAGGGAAAGGATGAATATTTCCTTGTCTGGACCACAACTCCCTGGACACTTGCTTCCAACGTCGCTCTTGCAGTATCCCCCAAGGCGGATTATGTGAGGGTGAGATTTAATGACAAAGTATACATTCTTGCCAAAGCTCTTCTCGGAAAGGTAATGGGAGAAGGCTACGAGATCCTCCAGGAGATGAAAGGGACAGAACTTGAATTGATCGAATATGAGCAGCTGATGCCTTTTATCAAAACAGACAAAAAAGCTTTCTTTGTGACCTGTGCAGATTATGTAACTACTGATGACGGAACCGGAATCGTTCATATTGCTCCTGCTTTTGGTGAGGATGACTATCAGGTAGGAAGAAAATACTCCCTTCCGGTATTCCAGCCTGTGGATGAAGAAGGAAAATACACAGAAACTCCTTGGAAAGGCATGTTCGTCATGGACGCCGATACGGAAATCATTAAATGGCTGAAAGAGGAGGATAAGCTCTTTAAAAAAGAAAAGATTCTTCACAACTATCCTCATTGCTGGAGATGCAAGACTCCTCTGGTTTACTATGCCAAGCCAAGCTGGTATATCGAAATGACAAAAATCAAGGATCTTCTCATAGAAAACAACAATACAGTGAACTGGTATCCTGACTACGTGGGAGAAAAAAGGTTCGGAAACTGGCTTGAAAATCTAAATGACTGGGCCATATCAAGAAGCCGTTACTGGGGAACTCCCCTTAATATCTGGAGATGCGAATGCGGACATCTGGAATCTATTGGTTCCAGGCAGGAACTCAAGGACAAGGCGATTGAAGAAATCAGCATAGATATCGAGCTTCACAGACCCTATGTTGATGACGTTCATATCAAATGCTCAAAATGCGAAGGCACGATGACAAGAGTAAGCGATGTAATAGACTGCTGGTTTGACTCAGGATCAATGCCTTTTGCCCAGTATCACTACCCGTTTGAAAACAAGGAACTCTTTGAAGAGCAGTTCCCCGCAGATTTCATCTGCGAGGGGATCGATCAGACAAGAGGGTGGTTCTATTCGCTGATTGCGATCTCTTCGTTTATTATGAAAAAATCTCCCTACAAACAGGTACTGGTCAATGACCTTATTCTGGATGCTGAAGGCCGAAAGATGTCAAAATCAAGAGGCAATACCGTAGATCCTTTTATGCTCTTTGACCAGTTCGGCGCTGACGCATTACGGTGGTACCTGCTTTATGTATCCCCGGCATGGACGCCTACAAAGTTTGACATAGAGGGGCTTAAGGAAGTACAAAGCAAGTTTTTCAACACGCTGAAAAATGTTTATACCTTCTTCAGCCTTTATGGAAATACAGACAATATCGACCCCACAGCATTTTTTATCCCATACAAAGACAGACCGGAAATTGACAGGTGGATGCTGTCTAAATACAACAGCCTTTTACAGGAAGTGGAATATGAGCTTTCCATATTCGATCTCACCAAAACCGTCAGAAAAATCCAGGATTTTGTGAACGAAGATCTTTCCAACTGGTACATCAGACGAAACAGAAGAAGGTTCTGGGCTAAGGAACTCACTGATGACAAAAAAGCGGTATACAATACAACCTATGAGATCCTGACAGGTCTGGCTAAACTGATTGCTCCATTTGCGCCCTATATCGCAGAAGAACTATATACCAATCTTACTGGAGAGCTGTCTGTTCACCTTGCAGATTATCCAAGATGCGATCACGACGTCGTAGACCAACAGGTCGAAAAGAAAATGGACACGGTCAGGACACTGGTCAGCCTGGGAAGGGCAGCCCGTGAGGAAGCTCAGGTTAAAGTAAGACAGCCGCTTACAAAAATCATGGCTGATGGAAAATATAGGGATTCAATCGGATATCTTGTGCCTCTTATTAAAGAGGAGCTTAATATCAAAGATGTTACTTTTGAGGATAACCTGAACAATTTCCTTGATTTTACACTCAAACCTGATTTTAAAGTTGCGGGGCCTATTTTCGGACCTAAAGTCAAAGCCCTTGCAAAAGCGCTGAATGAAATAGATACGGAGAAATTCGTTTCAGAAATTAAATCCAAAGGTTCCCTTGAACTGGAAGTCGCTGGAGAGATGATGGAGATAAAGGAAGAATATCTTGATGTGAGGATATCTGCCAAAGAAGGCTTCAACGTTCAGATGGAAAACAATATCTTCGTGATCCTGGATACTTCTCTCAGCGAAGAGCTTCTAATGGAAGGATATGCAAGGGAGATCATCTCGAAAGTTCAGCAAATGAGAAAAACAAAAGACTTTGACATGATGGACAGCATTACGCTCTCGATCAATGCAGATGAGGAAATTTTCAAGGCGGTCACAAAATATACCGACTTTATCAAATCAGAAACGTTGACGGCTGAGCTTGTAATTTCTACGGATGAGCTTGAACTGCAGAACATAAACGGACACGATACCGGAATAAAAGTAGAAAAAATTTAAATAAAATGAATCAGGCTCCGGCGATTTCCGGAGCCTGATTGATTCGTAAGGAACATTTTGGAAAGGTAGTGACATCCATGAAAAATTTTGAAAATATGGAGTATGAAAAATTAGTATACGCCGGGGAAGAAATGAAAGAGTCCGGGTACAGCAACTGCACCTTTACCGGCTGCAATTTTAATGACACCATCATCACCAGCTGCTTTTTCGAGAACTGTAAGTTTATTAACTGCGGGTTGCTGAATGTTAAGTTCAGCCACTCCTCCATGACTGACTGTGAATTTTTCAGATGTAAGTTAATGGGGATAAATTGGATGCAGCTGGAAAAAAAATACAGCATCAACATGCCTTTTTCAAAATTTTACGAATGTGTCCTTCGATACAACAGCTTCTCAAAAATCAAAATAAGGGGTTTTAAATTTGATAATTGCGCGGTAATCGACAGTAGTTTTTCTGACTGCGATTTAGAGGGCACCAATTTTGATGGATGCGATCTTAAGAATACCATGTTCAGCAAAAATAATTTATCAAAAGCGGATTTCAGAAATGCGAAAAATTACTATGTGGATATTCAAACCAATAAATTAAAAAATGCCAGGTTCTCCTTCCCGGAAGTGGTGAGTCTGCTCTCCGGATTAGGGATCATAATAGATTAATAATTGGTCGTATTAATAAATACGCTTACAGTAAAATCATGAAAACGGTTACTCGTTTAAAGTTTTGTAAAAAGAAGATATAATATAAATAGACGATTTGGCGTTAGGTTAAACTAAATATTTTTTTTGAAAGAGGGATGAATTCATGAGTTTATTAAAGCTTCAGAATGGTTCTGATGTAAGAGGTATTGCGCTAGAGGGAATAGAGAACGAACATGTCAATCTGACACCTGAGATCGCAGAAAAGATAAGTGCGTCATTTTACATATGGCTTTCTAAAAAACTGGGAACAAATAAGCTAACGGTTGCTGTGGGACGAGATAGCAGGATTTCAGGACCAGATCTGGCAAATGGCGTAATATCTGGGCTTTCGGCGTTTGATAGCAAAGTATACGACTGCAAGATGGCTTCCACTCCGGCGATGTTCATGACGACACAAGATGAAGTGCTCAACGCAGACGGGGGAATCATGATTACAGCGAGCCACCTGCCGTTTAACAGGAACGGACTGAAGTTCTTCACGAAAGATGGGGGAGCAGACAGCAAGGACATCACAGAAATCCTGACAATAGCTGACACCCTTATGCTGGGAATGGAGAAAAAAGGTGAGGTTGTAGAATTCGACTTTATCAGCAGATACGCAGCTTTGCTCGTTGAATTGATTAGAGAAAAAACTAAGGAAGAAAAACCTTTCGATAATACAAAAATTATCGTGGATGCAGGAAATGGTGCGGGAGGATTTTTCGCTGATAAAGTGCTGAAGCCTTTAGGCGCGAACACGGAGGGCAGCGTTTTTTTAGAGCCAGACGGTAATTTTCCGAACCATGAACCCAATCCGGAAAATAAAGAAGCGATGGAAGCGATCCAGAATGCAGTACTTTCTTCAAATGCCAGCCTGGGAATAATTTTCGATACAGATGTAGACAGAGCCGCCGTTGTGGATGGATCAGGAAAGTCAATAAACAGGAATCCTCTTGTTGCGCTGATGTCAGCCATCGTTTTGGATGAATATCCGGGTACAACGATCGTCACGGACTCCATTACCTCAAAGGGACTTACGGAATTCATTGAAAATCTGGGCGGGAAACATCACCGATTTAAAAGAGGTTATAAAAATGTAATAAATGAATCAGTAAGACTGAATAAGGAGGGTACCGTTTCTGACCTTGCCATTGAGACAAGCGGTCATTGCGCTTTCAAAGAGAACTATTTCCTTGATGACGGCGCTTACCTGATCACGAAGGTCCTGATAAAATTTGCCAAACTGAAAAAAGAAGGAAAGACAATCAGCGATCTTATCGGATCATTAAAAGAACCAGCCGAATCCATCGAGTTCAGAGCGAAAATCAAGGTGGAGGATTTCAAGGCCTATGGACAGAAGGTTCTTGATGATTTCGTGGCATTTGCAAGCAAAGAGGAAGGCTGGAGTCAGGTAATGCCGAATTACGAAGGGGTCAGAATCAATTGTGGAAAGGAAGAGGGCTGGGTACTTATCAGGCTTTCTCTCCATGATCCTGTGATGGCCATCAATGTGGAGTCAGACAAGGATGGCGGCTGCCAGGAGATCAAATCAAAAATGATGGGATTCCTGAAAGGATATTCAGAGCTGACACTATAAACAAGGGAACATTGCTGCGCAATATTCTCACAGTAAACTACCAAGCTATCGCTTGGGAGGGATATTCGAACATTGCTGCGCAATATTCTCACAGCAAACTACCAAGCTATCGCTTGGGAGGGATATTCGAACATTGCTGCGCAATATTCTCACAGCAAACTACCAAGCTATCGCTT
>JAAXUP010000106.1 GCA_013335935.1 Eubacteriaceae bacterium
ATCCCGATACCTTCCTTGTGAAAGTATTCCAATTGGGCTATAATTAGACCTCTATACCTGTCAAATGATAAATACCCAAAATTGGCGCTTGTACACATGTAAAGCTGTTAGCGACAAGCTTTTGGCATTAGCCACCAGCTGAAAGCATAAGTGCTTAAATGCTTAAATGAACCTTACGCACTTGTTTTTCGCCAACCACCTAACCACCCAACCACCCAACTACCAAATAAGTCGTAAGTCCTAAGTCCTAAGCATGCCAGATTTATGCATATACAAGCATTTGTTTTTGGCTAACTGCTACTCACCTAATCACCTAACAGCATTTCAACATTTCAACACTTCACCGTGAACGAAGTGAACTTTTGAACTTTCAAATATCGGGTATATATCCTATAGATAAACTGACAATTAAATCACACGTTATCTTTCTCGAAAGGAGAATGTATATGAACTATATATTTATATCGCCATACTTTCCACCGAATTTTGAAAATTTCTGCAGTAAACTGAAGGAAGAGGGGGTTACTGTCCTTGGTCTGGGTTCCGAACCCTATGACACCCTTTCGGATACGCTGAAAAACTCCCTGACTGAATATTATAAAGTAGAAAATATGGAAGACTATAATGAAATGCTAAGAGCCTGCGGATACTTTGCCTTCAAATACGGCAGGATCAGCAGGATCGAATCCCATAATGAATACTGGCTGGAAACCGATGCGGCTTTAAGGACCGATTTCAACGTTTACGGGATCAAAGATGATGAGATCCATAAGATCAAACTGAAATCAAAGATGAAAGAGGTTTTTCAAACTGCCGGTATCCCTGTTGCAAAAGGGCGTATCATTATGGACATGGATGATGCCCTCCGTCTGATTGAAGAAATCGGTTATCCGGTTTGCGCAAAACCTGATAATGGGGTAGGGGCAGCCTATACCTATAAAATTGATAACCTGGAGGATCTGAAGTTTTTCTATGGGACAAAACCCAATGTACCTTACATTATGGAAGAATTCATTACCGGAGAGATCCATACCTTCGACGGTATCACCGACAGAAACGGCGATATTGTCTTTTTTTCCTCCTTCATCTTCGATAAGGGAGTCATGGAAATCGTAAATGAAGATCTGGATATCTGCTATTTCAGCGTCAGGGAACTTGCAGCAGATTTAGTGGATTACGGTACCAGGACAGTAAAAGCATTTGGGATCAAGGAACGATTTTTCCACTTAGAATATTTCAGAAAACCGGATGGAAGTCTGGTAGCCCTTGAAGTGAATATCCGGCCGCCTGGAGGACTATCCGTGGACATGTTCAATTTTTCCAATGATGCCGACCTCTACAGTCAGTACGCAAAGCTCATTGCCCATGGCAAATTCGATGCGGAATTCAAAAGGCCTTATTTCTGCGCATATGCCGGCCGGAAGACAAACAAAAACTACCAGCACAGCATCCAGGATATTTTAAATAAGTATGGAAGCCTCATCGTTCATAACGGCGTTATCGCTTCGATTTTTGCAGCTGCCCTTGGAGATTATTCCTTCCTCTACCGATCACCTGATTTTGAAGTCATCAAGGAAGTGACAAAATACATTTTGGAGAAATAAAGGAGGGACGGTATGCATATTGAAAATAATTCTTTTTATTCCCATAGCTTATCCCGAGATATGACCTTCAAGGTTTATGGCCATACGGGTCAACCCATGCTTGTATTTCCTTCCTCAGGAGGGAATTACCTGGAATATGAGCACTACGGCATGGTAGAAGCCTGCAGAAAATTTATACAGGAGGGGCTGATCCAAATCTACACCCCGGACACCATTGACATGGAAACCTGGCTCGATCCCAGTAGAGATCCTGTCCACCGTGCAAAGCGCCACAACGATTACGACAGGTACATTATGGATGAACTGATTCCTTATATCAAATACGATACGGGATGGAAAAGTGGTATGATCGCCACAGGCTGCAGCATAGGAGGCTATCACGCATTGAATTTCTTTCTAAAGCATCCGGACATCTTTAATACGGTAATTTCTTTAAGCGGTATTTATGATGTCAGGCTTTTTACCGGGGAATATAATGAACTGGATATTTATTTGAACTCACCTGTGGATTACCTTAGGAATCTCCAGGATGAATGGTATCTAAATCGGTATCGAGAGAGCAATATCATTTTTTGCACTGGCCAGGGTGCCTGGGAAGAGGATTCCCTGAGAGACACAAGACTAATGGAGGACGTGTTCAGGGAAAAGGATATCCCGGCATGGATGGATTACTGGGGATATGATGTGGATCATGATTGGCCATGGTGGCGGATACAGATCCAATACTTTCTTGAAAACTTGAGTAAATCAGCTTTAGGCAAAGGCCATTAGTATATCGGTAAATAGATATTTAACAGAATGTAAATAAAATATGATGCAAAAATACCGCCATTTGGCGGTATTTTTAGGTTGACGCGATTATTTTCCCCAGATCTGTCAGATCATAACCTCCGATTCCTTCAAGCTCTTCCCGGAACTCTCTGGAATTAAGGATCTGAAGCACTGCCTGATAGGGGTGTTTCACAAGGTCTTCCTCCCGGATGACCAGGTCGTAACGTTCTTTCTGAAGGGGGATAAAGTCGATTCCTCTGACCTGGAGTCCGGCTTTTTCATTTCCCATGCCTAAATCGGCACCGCCTCTTGCCACCGTACTGGCTACGGCAAGATGGGAAGAGGATTCCCGTTCATAGCCTCTTATGGCATTTCCTGATATGGAAAGCTGCTTTAAATGCTCATCAAGGAGTACCCGCGTTCCGCTGCCTTTCTCCCGGTTGATCATCACGATATCTTCCCGTCTGAGATCCTCCCATCCGGTTATTCCTTTGGGATTCCCTTTCTGAACATAAAAACCCTGTTCCCGCCATGCCAGATTCACCAGAACAGCCCTTGTACCCGGCATCATATATCTTACATAATTCAGATTGTACTCATTTGTCTGGGAATCCCACAGGTGAGCGGTGGCCAGACTTGCATTGCCGTTATATAGCGCATAAAGTCCGCTGTAGCTTCCCACGTAGGACCTTAAGTTTTTAGTTCCATTGGGGTGCATTTCCAGATATCTGGAGAGGATGTCCAGTATGATATCCTGTCCGCATATGACAAAACCGCCAGGATGTATGCTTTCTGCGTAGGAGACAAGCTCCTGCCTTAAAGGACGGATCAAATCCTGTCCGGTGGTCTGACCCCCTGCAGGCACTCTGTCCTTGTTTTTATACGCATTCACGTCACTGATATCTACTCTGATTTTATTTCCTACTTTATAAGAATTAAGCTCGCCCCTTTTGATCAGCTCATAGACGGTATTTTTCGTGATTTTTAAAAGATCAGCTACTTCCTGAGGAGTCAGCGCTGTTTGTTCGCTCATAAATGATCACCCTTTCCCATAATAATATTATAGCATGAATGAAATATAAAACAATACAGAAAGATACATAAAGCAACAAAACATAATACAACATAACAAAACACAATATAAAGGGTTGATTTATTGAAATGATGTGTTTATAATAAGGGCATAACATGTCAGGAACAAACGAAGACTCATAAACGAAAGGAAGAAAATTATGAAACTAAAGAATTTATTCGTATTTATGGCATTAACAGGAGTATTATTTACAGCAGGCTGCAGCAACACACCTGCAAAAAAGGTCGACCTGACGATTTCGGCAGCAGCAAGCCTTAAGGACGCTATGGGTGAAATCACAGAACTGTATATGACGGAAAATTCCAATGTGACCATTACAACAAATTTTGGATCCGCTGGAGCACTGGAGCAGCAGATCGAGCAGGGAGCGGATGTGGATGTATTTGTTTCCGCAGCCCAGAAGCAGATGGATGCGTTGGCGGATAAAGACCTGCTTCAAAAAGATACTCGGATCGATCTTTTGGGAAACAAGCTGGTTTTGATCGTACCAAAGGACAATACCGAGATCACCGGTTTTGAGGATCTTACGGAAGATAGCGTGAAAGCTGTGGCAATGGGGGAAATCGAAAGCGTGCCTGTAGGGCAATATGCTCAGGATACCCTGACAAGCCTGGGCCTTTTAGACCAAATTGCTCCAAAAGCTGTGTATGGCAAGGATGTTAAAACCGTACTCAACTGGGTGGAAACCGGCAACGCGGATGCAGGCATAGTCTATTTTACAGATGCCGAAGGCTCTGATCTGGTAAAAATTGCAGCAACTGCCTCCGAGGATACCCATAAACCCATTGTATATCCTGCTGCAGTTATAAATACCAGCACGGAACTGGAGGCTTCAAAAGCTTTTCTTGATTTTCTTTCAAGCCATGAAGCGGTAAAAATATTTGAAAAATACGGCTTTGAATTCAAAGGCTGAGATAATCGTATATCTTAATTGTACATCGTACATTGTAAATCATAAATTATGCAGGGGTGATAATATTGGGAATGGACTTTTCTCCACTTTGGGTTTCATTAAAAACATCATTGGCAGCAACGATATTCGCTTTCATAACTGGTATTATCGCCGCCTGGCTAATCGCAGGGTACAAGGGAAGGTTCAAGGGGCTCATTGACAGCATCCTGACCTTGCCCATGGTCCTACCGCCTACCGTGGTAGGCTTCATCCTGCTGGTTATACTTGGTAAAAACAGCGTTATAGGCAAGCTTTTAAACAATATCGGATATAATCTGATTTTCACCTGGCAGGCAATCGTCATTGCCGCATCTGTGGTGGCATTTCCCCTGATGTACAAAACCTCAAGGGGCGCTTTCGAGCAGATCGACAGAAATATCGTGGATGCGGCAAGAACACTTGGCGTATGCGAATGGAAGATTTTTATAAAGGTCTGCGTACCCAATGCCTGGCCGGGGATTCTGGCGGGTACGGTCCTTGCCTTTGCCAGAGCCCTGGGGGAATTCGGAGCAACTCTCATGGTAGGAGGGAGCATGCTGGGAAAAACCCAGACGATCCCCATTGCCATCTATTTTGCATCGGAAGGCGGTAACACCAGAGAAGCCTATATCTGGGTTGGTATCATTTTCGGGATTTCATTAATGGTAATGGCTGCTGTCAACTACTGGAATGACCGCCAGCAGAAAAATAGTTCCTCAGGAATAGGGGGTAAGTGACATGAAACTAAGCGTAGACATTCGAAAAAAATTGAACGGCTTCGATTATCATGTAAAATTCGAGACGAACACAAATGCCCTTGGTATCCTGGGAAGCTCCGGATCGGGGAAAAGCATGACCCTGAGATTCATTGCAGGACTTGAAATTCCTGACAGCGGCAGGATCGTATTAAATGACAGGGTTCTCTTCGATTCGGTCAAAAAAATAAATTTGCCTGTAGGGAAAAGAAAAATCGGGCTGTTGTTTCAGAATTATGCTCTTTTCCCCAATATGACCGTAGAAGAAAATATCGGATTTGGAATCAATAGCTCAATGAAGGAAGAGAAATCCAGGAAGACAGCAGAACTGATAAAAATATTCCATTTGCATTCACTGGGGAACAGATACCCATCTCAGCTTTCAGGAGGTCAGCAACAGCGGGTTGCCCTGGCAAGGGCGCTGGCAACAGAACCTGAGATCCTGATGCTGGATGAACCTTTTTCCGCGCTGGACGAGCATTTGAGAAAAAATATGCTGGAGCAGCTTTTGGAATCTTTGAAGGATTACAATGGCCAGATCATATTTGTCACCCATAACATGGAGGAAGCTTACAGGGCCAGCGATTCCTTTGTCCTGCTGGATAAGGGAAAGGTCGATGCAATTGGAAATAAGGAACAAATATTTTCAAGTCCTCCCACACTAAATGCGGCAAGACTGGCAGGGTACAGAAATATCTCTTCGGTGGAATATGTGGGAGAACAAGAATTCAGAGCCCATGACTGGGGAATCAGCCTGAGAACAGAGAAGAAAGAAGGCTCAGATCAGGGTCATTTGATTCTACGGTCAAACGACATCTCAGAAACATCGGACACTGCAGGTGAAAATGTATTCAAATGTCACCCTGAATTTGTCAGGGAATCCCCCTTCAGTATAACCGTTTATCTCTCCTTTGATGGACATGATGAAAACAGGGAATTGATGGAATGGGAGCTCCCCAAAGACCGATGGGCCAAAATAAAAAAAACCAGCTCTCCTCTGTATATAAAGATCCACAAAGAGAAGCTGGGGTATATCGGTAGTTAGCTGACAGCAGTTGGCTGTTAGGTGAATAGCGTCTAGCAATAGCAAAAGTGCTATTAGGTGGTTAGGTGGTTGGGTGGTTGGCGAAAAGAAAAAAACGTTGAAATGTTTAAGTGTGGAAGTGCGAGAATAAAAAAAATACGTGATATTTTCGGTGTTTTGTAGGGAACGCAAGATCGGAAGA
>JAAXUP010000039.1 GCA_013335935.1 Eubacteriaceae bacterium
GCTTCAATATAATCCGTTTCAAAGGGAAGGAGATTGTTTGAATAATACGTGTCGAAGCTGTCCCATTGGATCTTCAGGTTATGCTTATATTTGTAAAGGATCTCGATGACCTCATGGGCAACCTGCTGATTCATGGGTCTTTTATAAATCACATTTTGCTCTACGGTATCCATTATGATGGCACCGTTGCAGCATACGATATAATCGGCTTTGATCTGATTTGCATAGAACTTGCAGGCGGAGAAGCTTCTCCCGGTTGAAACAGCGATCTTAACCCCCTGTGCTTTGACTTTTGCCATTGTTTCGATGGTTTTGCTGCCAACCCTCTGATTGTCATTCAGGAGCGTGCCATCCAGGTCCACCGCAATCATTTTTACTTTCATATCATCACCTGCCTTATAATAGGGTACTCGATCTCCGCTTCGCGGCAATCTCGTAAATAAAAGAAACCAAAGCCTGGGCTTTGGTTTAAATATTGTGTTGGTGCCGAAGACCGGAATCGAACCGGTACGATCGATTAGGATCGCAGGATTTTAAGTCCTGTGCGTCTGCCAGTTCCGCCACTTCGGCAAAATTGGAGGCGGCACCCAGATTTGAACTGGGGGTGGAGGTGTTGCAGACCTTTGCCTTACCACTTGGCTATGCCGCCATTTTGGAGCGAAAGACGGGATTTGAACCCGCGACCCTCGCCTTGGCAAGGCGATGCTCTACCACTGAGCCACTTTCGCATGATAGTCGCCAGACACTAGTCCATAGTCACTAGTAAGAATAGCGGTCAATCTAATGTAAATTGTAAATATGGTGCCCAAGGGCGGAATCGAACCACCGACACGAGGATTTTCAGTCCTCTGCTCTACCGACTGAGCTACTTGGGCAAATAATAGTTAGTTTAGTTTTTGTTACCAATATTGTGCCTTGTTTGAGCTTTGCCTAACAAAGCGATTCACGAAAAACCTTCGGTTTTGGTTCTCTGCTTTTACCGACTGAGCTACTTGGGCGTGTTAGTCACTAGACGCTAGTCAATAGTCTCTAGTGAAAGTCATAAGTCATAAGTACGGGTATGCTATCTGATGCGTGTTAGTCACTAGACGCTAGACTCTAGTCGCTAGTGAGCATAAATTGTACATCGTACATTTTAAATTTAAATGGCGACCTGGAACGGGCTCGAACCGTCGACCTCCAGCGTGACAGGCTGGCATTCTAACCAACTGAACTACCAGGCCGCAATGTAAAAATAATGGTGGTCGCAATAGGGCTCGAACCTATGACCCCCTGCTTGTAAGGCAGGTGCTCTCCCAGCTGAGCTATGCGACCATTATCTCAATTTGAGACAATTCATATTATAAGTTATAGAATTATTAAAGTCAACATCTTTCTGAATTTTTAGCTTAATTCGTTACTTTTTAATTAATGCCAGGCTTAATCGCCTTAATGTTTCTTAGCGATTTTAATTAATGCTTTTAGTTCAGCTTCAGAATAATTATATTTTGTATTACAAAAATGGCATACCACTTCCGCTCCATGATCCTCATCCGCCATTTCCTTCAGTTCCTTCTTCCCCAAGCTAAGAAGACCATCCTTAAACCGCTCTCTGCTGCAGTCGCATTTATACTGAAGATCCTTCTCGTGGACGATTTCCACCTTATGTTCACTAAAGATCTGCTGCATGATTTCCAATATGGTCATCTTCTTCTTTAATAGCGCGGTAACTGATTCTATACCGGATATTTTCTTTTCCAGATATTCTATAGTCTCTTCCGGACAGTTAGGCAGAAGCTGTATCATAAAGCCCCCAGACTCCATTACAGTCCCGTCTGCGTCGATCAGGACACCCAGTGCCACAACGGAAGGAATTTGCTCAGATATGGCAAAATAGTTGGTAAAATCATCTCCGATTTCACTGCTGACAAGATCCACCGTCCCAACATAGGGTTGTTTGAGCCCCAAATCTCTAATAACGGTAAGGGTTCCTTTTCCTATTCCACCGGCTACGTCCAGTTTTCCGTTTTCTTTAAGAGGAATGATGACCTCAGGGTTAACGATATCGATTTTGATATCCCCATTTTCATTTCCAATAATGGTTATTCCCTTTATCGGACCCTCTGATCTGATCTGTGCGCTGATCAGGTCTGTTTTGTTTTTAAGCATAAACGTCATCATACCTACTGCGCTGATCATTCTGCCAACCGCAGCAGTGGCGGTAAATGAGGTGTTATGAATTTTTCTGGCCTCTTCTACAGTTTCTTTGCTATCGACCGCAAAAACAAGGAAAGGCAGCTCATCAACTCTCAGGTTTAATATCTTATCTCCCATATTTTTTCCTCCTTGGTATGGCGTTTTGTTCGGTAAAAAAACATCCCTGTGGTTTCACAGGGATAATTGGTTGCTTAATGTTATCTTGATAGATCAAAAGAACTATATGTATAAATAATAAACTATTTTTTTAGCTTATAAAATGTTAACATTAGCAGCTTGAGGCCCTTTGTCACCATCAACGATTTGGAAACTGACAGTTTGACCTTCTTTTAAAGTTTTGTAACCATCCATTTGAAGTGCTGAGAAGTGAACAAATACATCACCTTCTGCTTCAGTTGATAAAAATCCGTATCCTTTTTCAGCATTGAACCATTTTACTGTACCATTAGCCATTATCAAAATTCCTCCTAAAAATAAATAATTGATTGTACAAGAATTATTTTAACATCACCACTTGCATTTGTCAAAATATAATTGGTGATATTTACATTTTTCTCCTATTTACACATGATTACCTCACAGCTGTAATCTGAAGTTTTTCATCGGTTTCACACCAGGTTGCATCCGACATAAACCCTGTGATCTTTATATTGCTGAATCCTGAAAGTTCCAGTAATTCCTTGATTTTAAAAGGATCATAGACCCTTTGACAATGTACTTCTTCAAACCTTTCGTACAGGGTTCCGCCTTCCTCCCGTACAAAAAAAGTTATGGCGTATTCATTTATTTCACTATTTTCATCATAACAGCACTCCCATAAATAGCAAATATCGTCATCTGCATAGTTAAAGGAATTGCTGCCGTATATTTCTTCAAGTAGATATCTTGAATTGATATCAAAAATAAAGATCCCACCAGGTTTAAGTGCTCTGAAAATATTTTCAAAGGCTGCCTGAACGCTTTCGTCAGACAGAATATAATTAAAAGTGTCCAGACATGAAATAGCGGCATCATATTTGGCATCCAATTTCAGGCTGGAAATATCGCCATTCAGCCATCTTATGTTTAAACCCTCCCCAAAGGATTTTTCATCCGCAATGGAAAGCATATCTTCCGAGGTATCTATTCCCGTCAGATTAAAACCTTTTCTGGCAAGTGGCAGGGTTATGTTTCCAGTACCGCTTCCAACTTCCAGTATATCCTTAACTTGTATCCCGGACTGTTCCAGCATTCTCGTCAGGTATTCAGCCCAGCTTTCATAGTCGATGTCCGCCTGAATAAGCTTGTCATATAACGCTGCCATTTTTTTATACATATCGTCAATAGAAAAAATTATTTTTTCTTTTCCTCCTGATATAAATTATTATAAATACCACAAGTGCCAGGATCGCAGCACCTACAGCCATCATTACCGTGAAGTTGCCCTCCACAAATCGTTTGAAAAACATTTCTACCGCTGTAGGCGGCTTGCGGTCTTCCATGATTTTCGCCAGCTTATCGTCGGGAATATTTTGAAGTTTGGTATCCAGCCATTGTTTCATATAATTGTTCAATTCAGGATCGGTCTGTTCAAAAATAATCAGGTCGTACATTTCCTCGTATTTTTCAAGCTTTTCATAAGCGATGACCTTGTTCATCAGCATTTTATTCTCAATGCGTTTTTCGATTGCCCCGAAATTATTGGTTGAAGATTCGATGAGTTCATATAACGTCAGTGCCTGATCATATTCTTTTAGTTGAATATAGGCATCCGCCATAAATAGATATACCTTGTTCTGATAATCATTTGCACCAGAATTCTGAATGTAGGTTTTTCCGTAAGCGATAACGCTGGCGTAATCCCTGTTTGCATAACTGTTCAGCATTTCGTTGATTTGACTGCTTTTGGCATTTCTAATATCCGCTGCCAGCTTTTCATCAACAGAAAAGTAATTGAAACTGACGTCCTTGATATCGTCTTTTTTGCCATACTTCCAAATAAGTGTGTATTGAGGGGTCATTTCCGTCGGTGAAATAGCATAGCTGTTATCAAAATTATAGATTTTTACTGTTTTGGGATCAAAATATGCGCTAATGGTAATATTGTCCGGTCTTTCTCCCCAGGTTTTGATATGGTCCATATCTACAAAGAAACCAATTCTGCCTTCCTCAAAATAATTATTTTGGATCGTGTACGAAACACTAGCTGTTTTTGTCTCCCCTGCCTTAAGAGGGATCTCAAAACTGAAGGTTCTCCAGCTTGGATAATCAAGAGCTAGTTCGTCGATCAGGTGGTTTATTTTTTCTCCGGCTACAACAACTGAATTGTATACATATGGAGTGAATCGGAAAACAACATCCGTCATTTGAAGTCCTGCTACAGGAACCCCCATGGTAATATAGGTTGTCTCCTCACCGGTATTTGTTATATTATAGTCCGCAGTGACCTTTGAGGTTTTTTCATTGTTCACATTGATATTGATTTCCACAGCGTTTACCTTGAGATTTTCACCCTTAACAAGATATAATCCGCTGTAGACTGATTCTTCCTCTCCGGCAAAAATGCGTGATGGATTGATCAGACCGCCTCCAATCATTGCCAGAACCAGTAGTATTATTAGAAATCTTTTTTTCAAAACTTTACCTCTTTCTGTTTATTAATCGCATATACAATTCCACCGCGTTCAAAAGAATTTTCTCATCAAAATTGAATCTGCAGTCATGAAGACTGTACTTATAGTCCTTCTCTTCATTATAAGATCCCAGATAAAAGAAAACTCCAGGTACGGCTTTTTGATAATACGAAAAATCTTCCGCGATCATCATAGGTTTTGCCGTGACGTATTCATCCTCGTCAAGAACGGATATGAATTTCTTGTACAGCTTCTCATCATTGTAAACTGGAGGGTACATATCGATTATGCTGCACTTTATATCGCAGTTAAAAGAAATATTAAAACCTTCTACGATTTCCAGCATCCTTTTTTTCATTTCATTATAGACCTTCTCTTCATAAGAGCGCATGGTCCCAGAAATATTTACGGTCTTGGCGACAACATTTACTCTTTCCCCACCGTTTATTGTCCCAACAGATAAAAGCGAGGTTTTAATCGGGTCGATGTTCCTGCTGACAATTGTCTGCAGGGTGTTTACAAGGTTAGCGGCAATCATGATGGCATCAATGCCCTTGTGGGGAACAGCCGCATGGGAGCTTTTTCCATTTATTTCGATATAGAATTCACCTGTCTGTGCCATCATTTCTCCCGGCCTGACTGCAATGAGTCCTTCACTCACATCCGGCATTAGATGACAACCGAATATCTCACTGACATTGTGTTTTTGAAGAATACCCTCCTTAACAATGGCAGCAGCGCCACCGGGACCTTCTTCCGCCGGTTGAAAAATCAAAAGGATATTGGTGTCCGGCAGTATATTATTATCTTTTATATATTTTGCAAGAAGAAGCAATATGGTCATATGTCCGTCATGACCGCAGGCATGCATCATATTTTCATGCCTTGATGCAAACTCAACTTCATTTTCCTCTTTTACTGAAAGTCCATCCATATCTGCTCTGAAAGCCGTGCAGCTTCCATTGTCTTTTCCTTCTATATGTATATACACACCGGTACCTGCTGTCCCATGGGCAGTGTATCCCAATTTATTTAAATATTCCTTAATATATTCTGATGTTTTAAATTCCTTTAAACCTTCTTCAGGAATCAGATGAAGTTCTCTTCTGACTTTGATCACTTCACCCAGCAGGCTTGTCAATGCTGATCTAACTATCATAATTACCTCCTGATATTCACAATTGATAAACGACTCGTGTTATTATTATTTGCTCATTATAACATTATAACACAAACAAGAACAGCGTCTTTCTATCATTATTCTTCCCGAAATATAACCTCTCCCTGAGGCATCCAAACTTGATCTTTCTCTGAAATAAATAAAAAAACCATATTTTTATTTATTTTACCAGAGATTATTGTTATAATATTAAATGATTTAAATATATTGAGATAGAGGCGCATTTTTTATCAGTAACTATAATGATGGTTTCAGGACCATATGATTTATAATGAAAGGGAAAGATGCCGAAGTTCTTAACACCTGTATGTTAAGCTGCTGGTTATATTATGAACAATAATGTAACTGTCATCGTTTTGATGGAGAGCTATCTGGATCGTTAATCTGATAATAATTTTTTTTATTATTTATAATAACATTCAGCTAGTTTCTGCAGAACTAGCTTTTTTCTTATGTAAAAGGTACTTGTTTAATTCAATAAATATTTACTAGGAGGTTTTTTAAATGAAAAAGTATAATATCGCAGTTGTCGGTGCTACCGGAATGGTGGGAAGAAAAGTTATGGAGATTCTTGAAGAACGGGATTTCCCTGTTGAGAATTTCTACCCTCTTGCCTCTGCACGATCAAAGGGTGAGGAAGTGACCTTTATGAGCAAGAAATATACCGTTGAAGAGCTTACAGACAAATCTTTTGAGCAGGACATTGACATCGCCATATTCTCAGCCGGCGGAACAACCAGCGAGAGGTTCTCCCCTGTGGCGGCAAAAAATAATGTTGCTGTGGTCGATAACTCCGCTGCTTTCAGAATGAATCCTGAGATCCCTTTAGTGGTGCCGGAAGTCAACCCTGAAGATTTAGAGTGGCATAACAACATTATTGCAAATCCTAATTGCTCTACGATTCAGGCGGTAGTCGCCCTTAAGCCCCTGCACGAAAAGTACAAGATCAAGCGAATCGTGTACTCCACCTATCAGGCAGTTTCAGGCTCAGGCGTTAAAGGCTACAATGATTTGAAGGACGGAATAAACGGCGGCGAAAATAAATTTTATCCTCACCAGATCGCTTTTAACTGCATTCCCCATATCGATGTATTTTTGGATAACGGCTATACGAAAGAAGAAATGAAAATGATCAACGAAACTCGGAAAATGCTTCATGACGATGACATGGCGATCACGGCAACCACAGTCAGGGTTCCTGTTTACTATGGCCATAGTGAAAGTGTCAATATTGAGTTTGAAAACGAATTTGACCTCAATGAACTTAAAAGTCTTCTTGCAGCTGCGCCAGGGATCATCGTTCAGGATGACGTTCAAAATAATGTCTATCCTCTGGCAAGAGATGCGGAAGGAAAAAACGAGGTATTTGTCGGCCGTATAAGAAGAGATGAGAGCGTTAAAAATGGTGTGAACTTGTGGATCGTTGCTGATAATATACGGAAAGGCGCTGCAACGAATGCCGTTCAGATCGCAGAACTTCTAATAAAAAATAATTTGTTGAAGAGGTGTTAATATGAGTCTTTTTAAAGGTTCAGGAGTCGCAATAATCACTCCTTTTAAAGACAACAGAATCGACTACGACAAACTGGAGCAGCTTATCGAATGGCATATCAAAGAACTGACTGATTCCATCATAATTTGCGGGACAACGGGAGAAACTCCCTGTCTTTCCGACGAGGAGCAGCAGGACGCCATTAAATTTACCATTGAGAAAGTAGCAGGCAGAATTCCTGTTATTGCTGGAACCGGCAGCAACAGCACCTACCATGCCATAGAAATGTCAAAATTTGCTGATGACATGGGTGCTGACGGTCTTTTGATCATGAATCCTTACTACAATAAATCTACGCAAAATGGAATCATAAAACATTTTGAAGCGGTCGCTAAAAGCGTAAAGACTCCTATCATTGTTTATAATGTTCCAAGCCGAACAGGCACTAATATTGAAGTCAGTACAATGAAAGAACTCTCCATGATTGAAAACATCGATGCTGTGAAGGAAGCCAGCAGTGATATCGTCCAGATCGCAGAAATCGCCCGAGTCTGTGGTGATGATTTTCTGATTTATTCTGGAAATGACAATCAGGTAGTGCCAATTTTATCTCTTGGTGGAGTTGGAGTCATCAGTGTTTCGGCGAATATCATTCCAAAGGATATGCATGACATGGTTTGGAAATACCTGGAAGGCAACGTAAAGGCAAGCCGTGATCTGCAAATCAAGATGAATGGCCTGAATAAAGCGCTTTTTATTGAAGCCAATCCCATCCCTATAAAAGCCGCCTTGAAGCTTATGGGAATGGATACCGGTGAAATGAGAATGCCCCTGATGGAGATCGAGGCTGTTCATCTGGAGATCCTAAAAAAAGAGATGATCGCTTACGGTCTGCTCTAATACAAACTTACAATAGGAGGTCTGAAAAGACATGATCAATCTATTAATGAGCGGTTGCAACGGCGGAATGGGTAAAACCATTACGGCAATGGTAAACGAAACGGAGAATATGAAAATTATCGCAGGCTTCGATTCCGCTGCCTCCGAAACCGGTGCTTATCCGGTATATAATAACTTTGAAAAGTTCCAGGGTAAAGCAGATGTGATCATTGATTTCTCTCATTTTTCTGCCTTTGACAAAGTCGTGGATTATGCTGTTTCCTCAAAAACTCCACTGGTTATGGCCACAACAGGCCTTACCCCTGAGAATGAAGCCAGACTAGAGAAAATATCCTCTGAAATCCCTGTTTTCAGAACAGCCAACATGTCTATTGGCGTAAATGTTCTCCTGGGGCTGGTGGCAACAGCAGCGAAGCAACTGGAAAACTTCGATATTGAAATCATTGAGAAACACCATAATAAAAAGGTAGACTCTCCCAGCGGAACTGCCCTTATGCTGGCAAATGCCATCAATGACGCCATGGGAAATAAGTTCCAATACACTTACGGCAGAGAAGGAAAGTCTACAAAAAGATTCCCTGATGAGTTGGGGATCCATGCTGTGCGTGGAGGAACCATCGCTGGTGAACATACGGTGATATATGCTGGTGAAGATGAAATCATCGAGATTCAGCATACTGCTGCTTCCAAAAAAGTATTTGCAAAAGGCGCCATAGCAGCGGCTGGATTCCTTGCAGATAAAAAAGAAGGACTCTATGATATGAAGAAAATGCTCGGTCTGTGAAATCAAAAATTAAAGGAGAATACAAATGTTGAATAATAATGATTTAAAAAGCCAGTTTGATCTGACAGATCCATACCAGATCGCAAAATATATCAAGGCGGTTACCAAGCAGACACCTATAAAAGCTTACGTAAACGGTGAATTCACTGCTGAAGATTTAGCTGACCTGGAGTTTTACGGTACCCCTGGATCATGTGTCATCTTTGGGGAAAGCAACATCGTCCTTCCCTTTCTTGATAACAATAAAGATAAAATCAAATCTGTCCGATTAGAGTACGACAGAAGAAATTCAGCGATACCAATGCTGGATACCACAAAAATCGAAGCAAGAATCGAACCAGGCTCTTACATCCGGGAAGGCGCGTTCATCGGAAAAAATGCAGTCATCATGATGGGGGCAGTCATCAACATCGGTGCCAATATCGGTGAAGGAACTATGGTGGATATGAATGCCGTGATTGGAGCAAGAGGACAGGTCGGCAAGAACGTGCATGTTGGAGCAGGGACTGTTGTTGCAGGCGTTCTTGAACCCCCCAGCAAAACTCCGGTTATCATCGAAGATGATGTAGTAATTGGTGCCAATGCCGTCATTCTTGAAGGTGTTAAAGTCGGCAAAGGCGCTGTCGTTGCAGCTGGTTCTGTTGTCACCCAGGACGTTCCTCCTGGAACGGTTGTGGCTGGCACACCTGCAAAGGTCATCAAGGATAAGGATGAGAAAACCAAAAGCAAAACTGAGCTCTTGGACGACCTCAGAGGATAAGGGGATAAAATGAATATCGTTGTGCAAAAATATGGCGGTTCTTCTGTTGGAAGCATTGAACGGATCCAGAATGTCGCCAGAAGAATCATCGCCAAAAAAAACCAGAATAACAAAATGGTGGTTGTACTGTCTGCCATGGGAGACAATACAGACGACCTTCTGAAAATGGCATATCAGATATCTGATAAGCCGCCTAAAAGGGAAATCGATATGCTGATTTCTACCGGTGAACAGGTTTCGATTTCTCTCCTTTCCATGGCGCTTGATGCCATGGGCCATAAAGCAATATCCCTTACAGGGCCTCAGGTAGGCATAAAGACGACAGGACATCATACCAAGTCAAGAATAATGGATATTGACGATGCCATCATAAGAAAATACCTGAAGGAAGACAAAATCGTTATCGTAGCAGGATTTCAGGGAATTAATGAAAAATCCGATATCACTACCCTTGGCAGAGGCGGTTCAGACACCACTGCTGCCGCAATAGCAGGCAAGCTGCAATGCAAATGCGAAATCTATACGGATGTGGATGGCATATATTCCCTGGATCCACGTCTTTACCCAAATGCCAGGAAACTTGATTTTATCAGTTACGAAGAAATGCTAGAAATGGCCAGCTTGGGTGCCGGAGTAATGCATTCCAGGGCAATTGAAATCGGACAAAAATACAATATTCCTATCTATGTTGCATCGAGTATCAACGATGTACCCGGGACCATAATCAAGGAGAGTGAAAAAAACATGGAAAGCGCTTTAATCACCGGTCTGGCCATCGACAATAACGATGCCATGATCACGCTGAATCATGTACCTTACAGCATCAATGTAACCGCTGAATTTTTCGACAATCTTGCAAAAAAAGATATCAATATCGATATGATCAGCCAAACTTCCCCCCAGGATAATGGGGTAAATATATCCTTTACCGTGCCAAAAAACGAGCTTTCTGATGCAAAAGAAATCCTCGTTTACATGACGAAAAAGTATCCTGATATCTCCTATGAAATAAAAGAGGATATCTGCAAACTTTCTGTCGTTGGAATCGGTATGAGAAGCCAGTCAGGTGTAGCAGCAAAAATATTTGTTCTCCTGGCAAAAGCTGGAATTCAGGTGGAGATGGTTACAACCTCTGAGATCAAAATCTCGTATGTGATCAAGCCTGCTGATCAGAAAAAAGCTGTTGAAGTCATTGCCGTTGAATTTGAATTGTAAAAAGGACTGGCCGTCTGCTTTGTTGCAAACGGCCAGTTTTATTAGAATAGGAAAGTTCGACCAGCTCGCTGGAGTCCAACTTTCCTATTCTAATTGAATAACGCGTGGTAGACGCTGTTCTTTCTATTGTTCAATATATTTGTTGATCAGGTCCGGATCAGCTGCCTGTATCAGATTATCATAAAACACTGACATGCTGGCATTCTGATAAGGAATCACGTACAAATAAGCAATCCCAAGAGTGATGACTCCCAGAAGAAACCAGCCGATAAAGCTTAGAAGAAGCAGGAAAAATCTCCCCTTGTGTCCCTTCATCAGCTCCTTGCTGAAGGAAAGGGCATCCATGGCGCCAAGCATGGGATAATCAACAAGGAGATAAAAGGACATGGAATAACTGATTGCTGCAATGATCCCTGGAATAATCAACAGGATCATCCACAATATGATAAAAAGATTCTGGATGAAGTAGCAAAGAAATGTAGTTCCATATTTTCTGAACCCCAGAAAAACATTGGAGATTTCAGGTTCATTCTTCCTCGCTATTCTAAGAAAAAAATAAGCCGTACCAAAAGTTACAGGTCCTCCCAAAAGCAAAGTCTGCATAGACGCCAGTGAAGAAAGATTAGGATAATTACCGCCAACCATTTCCTTCATCAATTGAAAGTAACCATCCAAAAAAGAGACAGATGCTGCAATAAAAAAGCCAATGACCAAAACCGCAAGGGTATCAATTTTTTTGCCTTTAAGAATAATTCTCGCATTTTCCCTGATTTGTCTGTTCGTTATGATTTCCATAAAGCCAACCCCTGTATAATTTATTTTTATTGTTCACATAAAAATTCAGCAAATTCATTCAAGCTCAACCCGTGAAAGTAATCCTCGATATCTGTATCCCTTAAGGTCTCCATCAAAGCGTCCTTCCTGTACAGACTTCCGGTGATAAGCGCTTCCAGATTTTCAATTTCTTTTTTTACAAAGAAATCGCCATATATTTTGCAGTTTACCACATGGCCATCTTTCACACTGAGTCTTGCATCAATGATACCGCATGGAAATTTGTCCATCTTCTGTATATCGAAGGATGGCGATTCACCCCAGTTCCATTCCCAGGTGCTGAATTTCTTTTCCACAGCTTTATTGACATAGTCGATATCCGTTTCAGTAAGAATATATTCATCCAATTCATATACTTCTGCAAGGTAATCGATAAGATGATCCTTAAATTCAAGAATCGATATGTCCCTGTTCATATATTCCCTGATGTTTGTCACCCTGCTTCTGACGGATTTTACCCCTTTAGATTGGATCTTCAAATCTTTTACCTTAAGTGCTTTAGAGAGATTTGACATTTCTGAGTCAAAAAGCAGGGTGCCATGGTGCAGGAGCCTGTGCTTCCTTGCGTATTGGGCATTCCCGGAAAATTTCTTCCCATCGATCAAGATGTCATTTCTCCCTGACAATTCTGATTTGACGCCTATTCTTTCCAGCGCCTTAATGATCGGATCGGTAAATTTAAGGAAATTATTAATGTCTTTATTCTCTGCCTTCATAACGAAGGAGAAATTAAGGTTGCCTTCATCATGATAAACCGCGCCTCCTCCTGAAAGCCGCCTTGAGACATAGATACTGTTGTCGTCCACATATTCTTTGTTCACTTCTTCCAAAGTGTTTTGGTGCTTCCCTACGATGATCGACGGTTGATGGATATAAAAAAACACATAATCATCTATGGGCATCTTGGTCATCAGATATTCTTCCAGTGCCATGTTGTAATAGGGTATATCCCAGTTGGTTTTAATATATTTCATTTCTATCGCTCCCTTATATCGTTTGTCAGTTTTTTGATACCTTTTCTCCCTGATTTTCTGTTATAATAATAGCAGAAGGTAGGTGTAGTGATTGTACTTTGACTCTGAAAATGTGCTGGAGAATAAGCTAATTATATTATATGCTTTGAATCAGTTCAAGGTTCCCATAAACAAAGAACAAATAAGTCAGATAATATTGGAAAATGTCCAGATCAGTTACTTTGATGTACAGTTTCTCATAAATAGTCTTCTTGAAGATGAATTTTTAAATAAAATCGACGACAATAACCATGAGTATTTCTCAATTTCTGAAAAAGGAAGAGATACCCTGAATCTGTTCACCGACAGAATTCCATTCTATCTCAAGGAAATCATCGATATCTTTATCAGGGAAAACAAGGATAAAGTATTGAAACAGGTAAAGAACATTTCTTCCTTCAAAATCACCGGTGACGGAGAATTTGAAGTCAGCCTCAGATTGTTAGAAAACGATGTTTCTCTTATTGATCTCACTCTGAATGTCGTAAATAAAACCCAGGCACGTTTCATTTGCGACAACTGGGAAGCTAAAGGTCAATCCATATATACGGAAATCATTGATGCATTAATAAAATAGCCCCTGTTAAGGGGCTATTCTTGTGCAGGGAAAAATTCTCCCATCAATATTTCCTGAGCATTTCAACCACATTATTGAACATGGCTTCATACTTTGCTTTTTTCTCTTTTTCCTCATCGATGACTTTCTGGGGCGCTTTTCCCACAAAACCTTGATTAGAGAGCTTCGCGTTTACCCGATCGATTTCTTTTTGGAGATTTGCCTTTTCTTTATTGAGTCTTTCAACTTCCTTGGCTTTATCGATCAACTCATCCAGAGGAATAATGATTTCTGCTCCATCGATGATTCCACCTGTCGTATTCTCCGGAATATCCGTTTTTTCGATAAATTTCATAGTGGTTGCATTGGTAAGGTTCATAATATATTTTTCATTTTCTGCGATGATATCATGTTTATCTGCGCCAAATGGAATAACATACATGCTTATTTTCTTTGAAGGAGGCACGTTCAGTTCCGCTTTGATATTTCTAACGGTTCTTACGATATCCATTACCAGGAGGAGGCTATTTTCATCCTCTTGAAAAGCGTCTTCCTCTCTCCATTCAGGCCACTTCGAAGTCATAATGGTCGCTTCATTCTCCTGAAGGGCAAGGTATAGTTTCTCTGTAATAAAAGGCATAAATGGATGCAGCAACTTCAGGGAATTTTTAAGAACATAGAGTAAGGTAAACTGGGCTGCTCCCCGACTTTCATCGTCATTGTAAAGTCTGGGTTTAACCAGTTCGATGTACCAGTCACAATATTCATTCCACAAGAATTCATAGAGCTTTGAAGCGGCTATCCCCAACTCGTACTTGTCCATATTGTCTGTAACTTCTTTTGTCAGGGTATTGACTCGGCTTATGATCCATTTGTCCATGGAAAGGAGATTTTTTCTTGCCGTCTCCTCGTCAGGTATTTCCTGATTTTCAGTGTTCATGATCACAAATTTTGTGGCATTCCAGATCTTGTTGGCGAAGTTTCTGTTGGCAATTACTTTTTCATCATACCACCTGATATCATTGCCTGCGGCATTTCCTGTAACGATGGTAAACCGGAGTGGGTCTGATCCATATTTTTCAATGACCTCCAAAGGATCTACCCCATTCCCTAAAGACTTGCTCATTTTTCGGCCTTCGCCATCTCTGATGAGTCCGTGGATATAAACATCTGAAAAAGGCGGTTCCCCCATCTGCTCGATACCAGAAAATATCATCCTGGCAACCCAGAAAAATATGATGTCAAAACCTGTTACAAGCACATTGTTGGGATAAAATTTCTTTAAGTCTTCGGTGTTTTCCGGCCAGCCGAGAGTTGAAAATGGCCATAATGCCGAACTGAACCAGGTATCCAGAACATCTTCATCCTGAACCAGCCTTGAAGATCCGCATTTTGGACAAACATCTGGACTGAATTTGGAAACGATCAGCTCACCGCACTCCTGACAGTAATATGCCGGAATCCTGTGGCCCCACCAAAGCTGTCTTGATATACACCAGTCTTTTATATTCTCCATCCAGTTGAAATAAATTTTACTGAATCTTTCTGGTATGAATTTTGTCTCATTATCTCTGACAGCCTTCATTGCCGGTTGGGCAAGAGGTTCCATTCTGACGAACCATTGTCTTGATATGAGGGGTTCAACCGTTGTATCACATCGGTAGCAGGCACCAACATTGTGGGTGTGAGGCTGGATTTTTTCCAGAAGACCCTGGTTTTTAAGGTCGGCAACGATCCTTTTTCTTGCTTCATATCGGTCCAGGCCTGCATAAACCCCTGCATTTTCATTCATCATACCAGCGTCATCGATAACCCGTATTTGCTCGAGACCATGTCTGAGTCCCACTTCAAAGTCATTTGGATCATGGGCAGGTGTCATTTTAACCGCGCCGGTTCCGAAAGACTGATCCACATAATCATCAGCAATAACCGGTATTTCTTTATTCACAAGAGGCAGGATCACAGTCTTGCCGATAATTTTCACATATCTTTCGTCTTCAGGATTCACGGCTACTCCGGTATCCCCCAGCATCGTCTCCGGCCGGGTTGTGGCTACAACGATAAATTCATTCTCAGTCCCCCCGATGGGATATTTTATATGATAAAGATTTCCGGATTGTTCGCTGTATTCAACTTCCGCATCAGATAGAGCTGTTTTGCAGTCGGGACACCAGTTAATGATCCTGTTCCCTCGATAGATAAGGCCTTTATCGTAAAGCCTTACAAAGGTCTCGACCACCGCTTCACTGCAGCCTTCATCCATGGTGAAGCGCTCTCTGTCCCAATCGCAAGATGCGCCAAGTTTCTTGAACTGGTCGGTAATTCTTTTTTTGTAGACGACTGCCCAGTCCCAGGCACGGTTTAAAAATTCCTCCCTGCCCAGATCTTCTTTGGTTTTCCCCTCTTCTTCCCTGATTTTCTCCACTACCTTGACTTCTGTAGCGATACTGGCATGATCGGTCCCAGGAAGCCATAGGGCAGAATAACCTTGCATTCTCTTCCATCTTATGAGGATATCCTGGAGTGCGCCATCAAAGGCATGTCCCAGGTGCAGCTGTCCCGTAATATTTGGCGGGGGCATAACAATGGTATAGGGTTTACCCTCAGGATTGACTTCCGGTTTAAAATACCCGCTTCTTTCCCATCTTTCGTAAATTTCATCTTCAAATTCGATTGGATTGTATGATTTCGATAATTGTTCTTTGCTCATAAATATTTCCTCCTGTATGCTATTTATTCATTGTTCTCTCACGAGAACAGCGCTTTGACGCGTTATTCTCGTTGAGCCGTAAAGTTTGGTCTTCAGCAAGCTAAGACGAACTTTACTGCTCAAAAAAATACTCCATCCTGAAAGGGACGAAGTATATCGCGGTACCACCCAAATTGGTTTTAAACCCAACTCATTTTCATAACGCTTCCATGCGTCTTTACTTACTTGATTTCAGTAAAGCAGTTCCGAAGCTACATTCAGAAAGCCTTTGACAGAGAACCTCACAGCCAGGGGTTCTCTTCTCTTTAGTCCGGTCTTTCCTACTCCTCTTCATCATTACCTTGTATATTCAATTGAATTAGCTTATAGAGATATAGAACTATTTTATATGATTATCAAGGTGTTGTAAAGGGCAAATGCTTAAATGCTTTTCGGGAGAACACTGTTCTCCCCTACTGTGCCGGATTTTCGTTAACCACCAGCAAGTCACTAGTCACTAGTCTCTAGTCTCTAGACTCTAGACTCTAGTCTCTAGTTGCAAGTCATAAGTCCTAAGTCCTAAGTATGCCAGATTCAGGCACTTCAGCGCTTCAACGGTTCAACGCTTTTGCTTTCGCTAACCACCCAACCACCAGCAAGTCGCTAGTCTCTAGTCTCTAGTCTCTAGTTGCAAGTCATAAGTCATAAGTCCTAAGTATGCCGGATTCAGGCACTTCAACGGTTCAACGCTTTTGCTTTCGCTAACCACCCAACCACCCAGCCACCTAACCACCCAGTTTTCTAGTCTCCTGCTTCAATGATCCGATCGATATACGAATGCAATACCTTGATGGCTTTTTTGTTTCTTCCACCTTCCGGGACGATGATGTCGGCATATTTCTTTGTCGGTTCTACATAAGTGTCATGCATGGGCTTCACCGTTGTAAAATATTGATGGATAACGGAATCAATGGATCTTCCCCTCTCCCTCATGTCTCTGACAAGCCTGCGGGAGAATCTGATGTCGCTTTCGGTATCAACAAAAATCTTCAAGTCCAGAAGGTTTAAGATTTCTTCATAGTACAACGCAAATATTCCTTCGATGATCAGGATCGGTGTCGGTCTGATCAATTTGGTATCCCGGCTTCTTGTATGCAGAGTAAAATCGTAAAGTGGTATATCTACATTATTTCCATTTTTAAGTTGATTGATATGGTCCATGAGAAGTTCATGTTCGATGGCAAGAGGATGATCGTAATTAACGTCCTTCCTTTTATCAAAACTGATATGTCTCTGGTCCTTGTAATAATTATCCAAATAGATGATCGATGTGGCGTTATCAGGAAACATTTTCAGGATCTGGTATGCCAGCGTTGTCTTGCCTGAACCTGTACCCCCGGCAATTCCAATTACATGCATGCTCATTGCCCCTTTTCACTTTTATCGTATTTTAAGTCAAATGAAAATACAACACCATCTTTGATATTTTTAACATCATATTTTCCATTATGAAGGTTGATGATATTTTTCGCGATAGACAGCCCAAGACCTGCTCCTTTTTTCCCTTTTTCCTTATGGCTCTTAAAGAAGCTTTCCCACAAGAAGGGAAGATCCTCCTGGCTGATTCCGCTTCCGGTATTGGACACCTCAGTTTTGATCCATCCATCCGGATCCGGAGTAACTCTCATGACTATCTTACCACAATCAGAAACGTAATTGAAAGCGTTGTTGATCAGGTTGTTCAGGACCTGTTCGATCCTGAAAACATCACCCATTACCATGAATTCGTCCTCATTAGGGATTTCAAGGATAAAGGTCACACATGCTTGTTTCTTCCGGTCCAGGAATCTTTGGTACACGTCTTTTATGAGTTCGATATAATTAAATCGATCGGTTGTCAGTTTGTAGCTCCCGGACTCCATCAGGGAAAGATCCAGGAGATCCTGGGTCATCTTGCTCATTTTTTCAGATTCCCTGGAGATGATCCCAAGCGCTCTGTTCACATCTTCCTCTTTTTCATAAACCTTGTCTTCGATGGCTTCAATATATCCTTCAATAACTGAAAGTGGTGTCTGGAGTTCATGAGAAACCCTCGCTACAAATTCTTTCCTGATTTTTTCCATGTCTTTCTCTTTTTTCAATTCATCTTTTAGCTTGTCGATGGTGTCTTCCAATTTTATAGTGAGTTCATTTAATGTATTGCCCAGCTGTCCAGTTTCATCTTCGCTTATGACCTTGTATTTTGCTTTGAAATCAAGCTCTTTCATTTTTTTTGCCACACGGTTCAGCTCCATAAGGGGGTGGGATATGCTTCTGGAGAGAAAATATATGACGATGAATGCAATAACAAAAATTGGGACCAATAGAAAACGGATAAACTGCCGTAGTGCAGAAATGGCGTTTTCAAAGGACTGATAAGCGGTCCTAACCAGAATGATGTTCCCATCTTCAAGCTCCTCGCTGTAAACGAGATAATCGTGATCACCCATCATGTCTTTCATATTCATCCTTGAAAATC
>JAAXUP010000107.1 GCA_013335935.1 Eubacteriaceae bacterium
AAGATTGGATAACGGTTTTTTTCTTTTACTAAAAGTGAATAAACAATAACAGGGCCGTTATTCAGAAATACTGGATAACGGCCTTGACATTTTATACCGCTTGAAAAAGGAGCATCAAAAGTTCACTTAATTGTTAAAAAGTTAATATCCGATAACAAAGGTGTTGTTCTATCAATAAGAACAGCACCTTGTTTTATAAGCAGCAAAAATTTATCTGCTGCGGAAAAAGCATAATATATGCTTTGGTAAAAAAAAAGGAGGATGAATGGAATGAGACAGATAGCGATTTATGGAAAAGGTGGAATAGGAAAATCAACGACCACACAGAACCTGACGGCTGCACTTGGAGAAATGGGTAACAAGATCATGATTGTAGGCTGCGATCCCAAAGCGGACTCAACAAGACTTATCCTTGGCGGGCTGGCACAAAAAACCGTACTTGAGACCTTAAGAGAAGAGGGAGAGGATATCGAACTGGACTACGTATTGAAGGATGGTTTCAAGGGAATCAAATGTGTAGAATCAGGGGGGCCTGAACCTGGAGTAGGCTGCGCTGGCAGAGGCATCATCACTTCCATCAATCTTTTGGAACAACTGGGTGCTTACACTCCTGATCTGGACTACGTATTCTATGATGTACTGGGAGATGTTGTATGCGGAGGATTTGCAATGCCTATCCGTGAAGGTAAAGCGGAAGAAATCTACATCGTTGCTTCCGGTGAAATGATGGCCATGTACGCAGCAAACAACATTTCCAAAGGCGTTCAGAAATATGCCAACACTGGAAAAACCAGACTGGGCGGCATCATATGCAACTCCAGAAAAGTAGACAACGAGTTTGAAATGCTTGAGGCCTTTGCAAAAGAGCTGGGAACACAGCTGATCCATTTTGTGCCAAGAGACAATGTGGTGCAAAGAGCAGAAATTCACAAAAAGACGGTAATTGAATTTGATCCTACAGAACCGCAGGCGGATGAATACAGAACACTTGCAAAAAATATTCAGGACAACGACATGTTCGTAGTGCCAAAGCCAATGACACAGGACAGACTGGAAGAAATACTTATGGAATTTGGAATTATGGATTGACCGTCAGAACAAGCAAGCGCTTGTTCCAACAGTCAGGATGCTGCAAATACAGGGCTGCAACCCTGCATAAACAATTTTAACAAAGATGTTTAAATAAATCAAATAAACCAGGAGGAATCCATATGAAAATGATCAGAGCAATTGTACGACCTGAGAAGGTTTCAATCATACTAGACGAGCTTTTGGATGCGGGCTATCCCGCAGTAACAAAACTGGACGTCATCGGAAGAGGCAAGCAAAGAGGGATCAAGGTAGGAAATGTGAGATATGATGAACTTCAGAAAGAAATGCTCATGCTGGTCGTAAACGACGATGAGAAGGAAGAAGTAGTCAAGGTTATCACAAAAAATGCCAAGACTGGCGAAGGCGTTTTCGGAGACGGAAAGATTTTTGTCACATCGGTAGAGGATGTATACACAATAAGCAGCGGCGCAAATGAACTGTAAAGGAGTCTTGAGCCATGAAAGAGATAATTTCCGTAATTAGAATGAATAAAATGAACGAAACCAAGAAAGCCCTGGCGGAGGCAGGCTACCCTTCCATGCTTTGCAAGAAAGTAAACGGTAGAGGCAAAAAGATGATCCGGCTTGATTTCCTGGAAGACCTGATCAAGGGTCAGGAAATTTCTACTCCTGAGGTCATGGAGTCCATTACCGAAAGCAGCAGGCTGATCGCTAAAAGACTTATCGACCTGGTTGTCCATGATGAAGATGTGGAGAAGGTCGTAGAGATCCTGATAGACATCAACCAGACGGGAAACATGGGAGACGGAAAAATCTTTATCTGTCCTGTAGAAGAGGCCATAAGGGTAAGAACCGAAGAAACAGGCGATCTCGCCATCTAAACTATTTGAATTAAAGGAAAGCAGGTGTGTATATGAAAGACATGAATAAGCTGGTTGATAAGATCCTGGATGCCTATCCTGCAAAGGTCATGAAGAACAGAAAAGAGCATATTGTCCATAAAGAATCTGACGAGATCAGTGTCATAAATGCGAATACCAGGACGATCCCCGGAATCATCACAAACAGAGGCTGCGCATATGCAGGCTGCAAGGGCGTTGTCATCGGCCCTATCATCGACATGGTCCATATCGTCCATGGTCCGGTAGGATGCTCCTACTATGCATGGGGCACCCGAAGAAACAAGGGAAGAGCGAAGGAAGGCAGCAAGAATTTCTTGAACTACTGTTTCACCACAGACATGCAGGAAAGCGACATCGTATTCGGGGGCGACAAGAAACTGGCGCAAGCTATCAAGGAAGCGGTAGAAACTTTCAATCCCCGGGCAATCTCCGTATCGGCAACTTGTCCGGTTGGTCTTATCGGAGATGATATCCACATGGTTGCAAAGCAGGCAGAGAAGGAATACGGAATTCCGGTTTTGGCCTTCAGCTGCGAAGGCTACAAGGGAGTCAGCCAGTCGGCAGGCCACCATATCGCCAACAACAAGCTGATGAAGGATGTGATTGGAACCATCGATATTCCGGAAGAGGATAAGAAACCTTTCTCCCTGAATATTCTTGGAGAATACAACATCGGCGGGGATGAATGGGAGATTTCAAGAGTCCTGAATAAAATCGGCTACAATGTTCTCACCACCATGACAGGAAACGCGGAATACGAAGACATTGCAAAAGCCCATAATGCGGATCTGAATCTGGTCCAGTGTCACCGGTCCATCAACTATATTGCGGATATGATCGAGATCAAATACGGCATGCCATGGATGAAGGTCAATTTCATCGGTATGGAGAATATGTCAAACACCCTTAGAAATATCGCCACCTATTTTGGAGACGCTGATCTCATCAGCCGTACCGAACAGGTGATCGGCCAGGAAATGTCCGAGATCAAGGATGACATGGCCTACTACAAAAATATGTGCGACGGAAAGACGGCAATGCTATTTGTTGGAGGCTCACGTGCCCATCACTACCAGGGACTTCTGGGAGAAATCGGCATGGATACTATCCTTGCAGGCTATGAATTCGGTCACAGAGACGACTATGAGGGAAGAGATGTTATCCCTTATATCAAGCTGGACGCCGATACGAGAAACATTGAAGAAATCACTGTGGAGAAGGACGAAAAGAAATACCGCCTGAGAATTCCCGCAGAACGGCTTGAAGAACTGAAAAAAGTACTTCCACTGAATAATTATGCAGGACTTATGGCAGACATGAAAGAGAATTCGGTTGTCATCGATGATCTGAACCACTATGAGACGGAAGCCGTCATCAAGGCGCTCAAACCTTCATTCTTCGGTTCAGGGGTCAAAGACAAATACATGGTTCAGAAAATGGGCATCTATTCAAAACAGATGCACTCCTATGATTATTCAGGACCTTATGCAGGCTACAAGGGTGCGGTAAACTTTGCAAGAGACACCGCAGCAGGGATCCATACTCCGGCATGGAGCTATACCATCCCCCCATGGAAAAAAGAACCGATGCTTGTCGGTAAAGTGGAAGGAGCTGAAGAGGCATGTTAAACGAGACAACGAAAGAAATCAAAGATCGAAGCGCACTGGTCGTAAATCCGGCGAAAACCTGCCAGCCCATCGGGGCCATGTATGCAGCTCTGGGCATTCACAAATGCCTGCCACATTCCCACGGTTCACAGGGATGCTGTTCTTTCCATAGAATGCACCTGGCAAGACACTATCGTGATCCTATCGCGGCCTCTACAAGCTCCTTTACAGAGGGTGCCTGCGTATTCGGAGGCAAGAGCAACCTGAAAACCGGTTTGGAAAATGTATTTGCCATTTACAAACCGGATGTGGTGGCGGTAAACACTACGTGTCTTTCCGAGACCATCGGAGACGACCTGAACGACATCATTTTAAGCACAAAGATCCCGGAAGGGAAAACAGTAATCTACGCCAACACCCCAAGCTATCAGGGTTCACACGTAACCGGATTTTCCAACATGACGAAAGCCATGGTGACTCACCTGGTGAATAAAAACAAGCTCATCGGAAATGGACGTCTGGCTGTCATTCCAGGTTACGTAGAACCCAGCGATATGGCTGAGATCAAGCGGATGTTTGCTATGATGAATGTGCCAATCACCATGTTCCCGGATACAAGCGGTGTGGTAAATTCACCCAACACTGGAAAGTATGAGATGTATCCGGAAGGCGGAGTTACCGTTGAGGAACTCAGCGACCTGGGAAATTGCGAAAGCACCATTGCCTTGGGCAGCTTCTCCTCTGAGGCAGCAGCCTTCGAATTGGAGAAAATCGCTGATGTAGAGGCGAATGTGCTGAACGTCCCCATTGGGATCAAAGCCACAGATGATATGATGATGAAGGTCATGGAGATCACCGGACTTGAAATGTCTAAAGAGCTGGAATTCGAAAGAGGTCAGCTGGTGGATCTGATGACGGATATCCATTTCCACTATCATGGCAAAAAAGTTGCCATATTCGGCGATCCGGATATCATCATTCCCATGACGGAATTTGTGATCAGTCTTGGAATGATCCCAAAATACATCCTTACAGGAACTCCAGGAAACGCTTTTGAAAAAGCCATCGGAAAGATCCTGGCGGACGCCGGAATTGAAGATTCCAAATTCAAAGCCGGAGGCGACTTAATGGAGCTTCACCAGTGGATGAAAAACGATCCTGTGGATATGCTCATCGGTAACACTTACGGAAAGTATATCTCCCGAGCGGAAGATATTCCGCTGATAAGACTTGGCTTCCCTATTTTAGACAGAGTAGGACACAGCCTCTTCCCGGTAGTCGGCTATAAAGGAGCTATGCGTCTGATCGAAAAAATCAGCACAGCCTTCCTGGATAAATACGACAGGGAATGCGACGATGATGATTTTGAGTTAGTTATGTAGTAGGTGGTTAGGTGACTAGGGGGTTAGGTGGTTAGCCAGGAACAAAAACGTTGAAATGTGGAAGTGCTGAAGTGTTGAAGTGCAAAAACATTGAAGCGTATAAAACTGGCATACTTAGGACTTAGGACTTGCGACTTATTTGGTGGTTAGGTGACTAGGTGGTTAGGTGGTTAGCCAAAAGCAAAAACAAAGGTGTGGAAGTGCTGAAGTGTTGAAGTGCAAAAACATTGACAGTAAACAGCTAGGAGCTATTAGCAAACTGCAAAATTATAAGTTCATAATATGCAAGGGAGCAGAATTCAAACTCTGCTCCCTTGCGATTTATGAATGATGAACTAAGCGTATTGACGCTTTGAAGTTAAGGGAGGCTGTAAAAATGAAGACAGAAAATGCATTCATGCTCGATGAGCGGAAAGAACATATCATGATCAAAAAATCCGGAAATGGCGAAATCAAATGCGACCAGCAAAGTGTTTCAGGTGCTGTCAGCCAGAGGGCATGCGTATATTGCGGTGCAAGGGTAGTTTTAAACCCCATCACCGATGCTGTCCATATCGTCCACGGACCTATTGGATGCGCGTCTTACACCTGGGATATCAGAGGCAGTCTCTCCAGCGGATCAGAAAACTATCGAAACAGCTTTTCCACCGACCTTCAGGAAAGGGACATTATCTTTGGAGGAGAAAAAAAACTTGAAAAGGCCATCGATGAAATCGTCGAAGGCGTTTCTCCTAAAACAATTTTCGTTTACTCCACCTGTGTGGTAGGGGTCATCGGAGATGATCTGGAAGCCGTATGCAAGACGGCAGAAGAAAAGCATGGCATCAGAGTGATACCCGTTCAGTCCTCGGGATTCGCAGGAAGTAAAAAGGACGGTTACAAGGCAGCATGCACCGCCATCCTGGAACTGATGAAGGATGAAACCTATAAAACGGACATTAAAGACAAACGGGCATTTAACTATCTTGGAGATTTCAATCTGGCAGGAGAACTGTGGATCCTGAACAACTATTTTAAGGCAGTGGGACTGAAACTGATTACCGGAGTTACCGGTGATTCCACCACGGAGACCTTGAAAATGGCCAGGAACGCATCCTTCAACATCGTTCAGTGCGCGGGCTCCAGCATCTATCTGGCAGAGCATATGAAGGCTTTGTTTGATATTGACTATGAAAGAGTAAGTTTCTTTGGGATCGACGACACCTCGGAGGCACTTCGAACTTTGGGGAAACTCTCCGAAGACCGAGAGGTCATGGAAAACATTGAAAGCTTTATCGATAAAAGCGTCAAGGAAACCGCCCAGGCATTATCCATGTACAAATCGAAATGCAGGGGAAAGAAGGTCGCCATTTACGTTGGCGGAGGG
>JAAXUP010000040.1 GCA_013335935.1 Eubacteriaceae bacterium
TATCAGACTGCATCTGAAGTATATGAAGCAGTATAAGTAATGTATGAAAACACTATAATATTTATTTAAAAAAGTTGGACATTTAATATTGCAATTATCAGCTGAAAATGATTTGCAAATATCTCTTGAAAATGCTTTGGCGTTATGCTATAGTACTACTATAATAAAAAGAGGGCAACGGCGCCCGTATAAAATCTTTTTGAACAACGGCGTTCTCAGGGTTATTTGAGTGCGCTTTTTTTTATCTATACCGCTGTATCAACAGCTGAAATATTAAATCAAATACACGAGCAGAGCAATGCTCAGTTTTGTTAAGGAGGAGTAAATTTATGATTAACGTAGCACAAATTTTTGGTTCAAATGTATTTAGCGAAACGGTAATGAAAGAAAGACTTCCTAAAGATACTTTCAAGAAATTAAAAAGAACACTTGACCTGGGTGAAGAATTATCTCCTGCGGTTGCTGAAGTTGTAGCCAGCGCAATGAAGGACTGGGCAGTTGAGAAGGGTGCTACTCACTATACTCACTGGTTCCAGCCTATGACAGGCAAAACAGCAGAAAAACATGACTCCTTTATCGAGCCTACAGGAGACGGCAGAGTGATCATGGAATTCTCTGGAAAGCAATTGATTCAAGGTGAGCCGGATGCATCTTCTTTCCCAAGCGGTGGTTTGAGAGCGACTTTCGAAGCAAGAGGTTATACAGCATGGGATGCCACATCCCCTGCATTTGTCAAAGATGATACTCTTTACATTCCTACAGCTTTCTGCTCATATTCAGGCGAAGCCTTAGACAAAAAAACACCCCTGCTGCGTTCAATGGAAGCCGTGTCCAAACAAGCTGTTCGTATCTTAAGATTATTCGGCGATGAGGATACACAAAAGGTTACATCCACAGTTGGACCTGAGCAGGAATACTTTATTGTTGACAAAGCTTTATTCCAGGAAAGGAAAGACCTGATCTTCACAGGAAGAACATTATTTGGCGCTATGCCTCCAAAAGGACAGGAGCTAGATGATCACTACTTTGGTACAATCAAAGAGAGAGTTTCAGATTTTATGAAGGAATTAGATGAGGAACTCTGGAAATTAGGTATCACATCAAAAAGCAAACACAATGAAGTGGCACCCGCTCAGCATGAAATGGCGCCGATCTTCACCACTACAAATATCGCAACTGACCATAATCAACTGGTTATGGATACCTTGATAAAAGTTGCCAATCGTCATGATTTAGCTTGCTTACTCCATGAAAAACCATTTGCAGGCATAAATGGTTCAGGCAAGCACAACAACTGGTCATTGGGTACGGACAAAATGAACCTCCTTGAGCCTGGCGTGACTCCTCATGACAACGCAAAATTCTTGACATTCCTTGTTGCAACCATCGCGGCAGTTGGAAAATATGCTCCACTAATGAGATTGTCTGCTGCATCACCTGGAAATGATCACCGTTTAGGCGCTAACGAAGCACCTCCTGCGATTATTTCGATATTCCTGGGTGAGCAACTGACTGATATCATCAATCAGATCAAAGATGGCGCATTGACGTCATCCATCGCACAAACTCATATGGATCTGGGCGTTCAGACATTACCTAAATTCCCAAAAGATGTTACCGACCGTAACAGAACATCACCTTTCGCTTTCACAGGAAACAAGTTCGAATTTAGAATGGTTGGATCTACAATGTCCATTTCCGGACCGAACATTGTACTGAATACCATCGTTGCAGATGTCTTATGTGATATCGCAGATGAGCTTGAAAAAGCGGATGATTTCAGAGGCACATTAAGCCAAATCATAGAAAAATTGGTTAAAGAGAACTTCAGTGTTATCTTCGACGGAGACGGATATGATCCAAGCTGGGTTGTTGAGGCAGAAAAACGCGGCCTCCCAAATATCAAAACGACAGTAGAAGCCATCGAAGTATTCAATAAGCCGGAATATATCCAAGTATTCGAAAAGTTCGGAGTATTTACAAAAGGCGAAATTCTTGCCCGTCAGGAAATCATGTTTGAGGAATATGCGAAAACAATTAATATTGAAGCATTGTCCATGATCCAGATCGCCAAGAAAGAAATCCTTCCTGCAGTTTTGGAATATGCCAGCAATGTAGCATCATCTGTCTCAGAAATTAAAGCAGTAGTTCCAGATGCTGATGTAACAGCTCAAAGCGAGATCGTAGCGAAAGTCACTAGCCTATATACTGAAGCAAGCAAAGCCTTGGCAGCGCTGGAAGCATCGGTTCAGAAAGTCAAAGCAATCGAAGAAATCCACGAGCAGGCAAAAGCATTCAAATTTGAAGTGTTCGATGCCATGACAGCATTACGTCAGCCGTGTGACGCCCTTGAAGAAATTGTAGCAGAAGACTTCTGGCCGTTCCCGACTTATGGAGATCTGCTATTCAGAGTATAATGAAATATAATAACTGAACAAGAATGACTTATAAACGCACCCTTTGAATTGACAGCTCGTGCTGAAAACCAATAAAGAGGGTGCGTTTTTGTGCGGTGTTTTTCTGGAATGCATGACAAAGATTAAACATACTTGTTTAGTAGGGATAACTGTGGTAATATTAACTCGTATGTAAGAGAGTTAACTATGCATCCCCAATGTAATCACTCTCGAAGGGAGGGCCTTAGGCTCTTCTTTTTTTTATTAGTTCGACTGGTTTGATGACAGCCTTGAATAAAAAAATGGCAGGTAATGATTATCAAGAGTATAATGTAGGTAGAGGAATATGTTTTGAATTTAGGAGGAATAGCTATGTCAAATTCAAAAGGCAAATGGATCTTAGGACTAATCATTATACTCGCAGGATTGGCAACTTTGTCAAACAACTTAGGACTAACGAACTTTGATCTCGGTCATATATTTGGTACATACTGGCCTGTTCTTATCATTGCATTAGGACTAAATTTTATATTAAATCACGGAAGTACAGGAGAGATGATATCAGGTGTTATCATTGTGGTCGTTGGAGCCATACTCCTTGGGAATAGTACAGGTACCTTTAATGTTGATCTGTCCCTGTTCTTCAAACTTTTCTGGCCGGTTATCATTATTCTGGTAGGATTAAGCATCTTCTTCAGCCATGGAACTTCAGGGAAGAACAACTTTGCCATTATGAGTGCGATCGAAAGAAAAACCCAGCCCTGGAAGCTCCAGACAGGCTCGTTTGTTGCATTTATGGGGGGAGTCGATCTGGATATCAGTCTTGCAGAAATCAATGAGGGGGAAACAGTTTTGGACCTTACAGCCTTCATGGGAGGAATCGACATCATACTGCCAGAGGATATTTACGTAGAGTGCAACGGTACAGCGATCCTTGGCGGGCTTGAACTCTTGGATCATTCAACCGGAGGGATCTATTCATCCACAAAGGCTGTTCAGGGCACACCTGACAATAAAAAGATCCTGAAAATTTATTCCAGGGCAATCATGGGCGGAATCGAAATCAAAACGAAGAAAGCCAGGAAAAAAACAGAACCTATATAAAACGTATCAATAAAGACTGAAAAATCAAATGATCGGGGTGGAACAATGAAAGTAGTGGTAAGCACAGAAAAAGCGCCTTCGGCGATAGGCCCTTATTCACAGGGAGTTGCGGCAGCCGGTTTGCTATTCGTCTCGGGTCAGCTTCCTGTAGACCCGAAGACGGGGGAGATCGTACCGGGAAGCATAAAAGAACAGACGAGGCAATCCTTAGAAAATCTTAAGGAAGTGTTGGAAGCTGGGAGAGCCAGTATTTCTGCTGTGGTAAAAACGACGGTTTTTCTTCAAAATATGGATGACTTTACAGAGATGAATTCTATTTACGCTGAAGTTTTTGGAAAGGATGGCTATCCGGCCAGATCAACGGTAGAAGTATCCAGGCTGCCGAAGAATGCGCTGGTTGAAATTGAAGCGACAGCCCTTTTGAATCCGGATTCTACCTCAGACTGACAAAGGACAGAGGTTCATTCCAGAAAATTTCCATCAAGGACACTTTTATTCAGACTAAGCACATACTTACTGACAAAAAATCCAAGGAGCATTCCAGCGATGACGTCAGTAGGATAATGGACATAAAGATACAGCCTTGAAAAGGCGATCAGCAGTGCCATGACATAAAATAGATAAGCATATTTCTTAAAAGCCACCGACAGGATGCCAGCGGCGGCAAAGGAAGATGCCGCGTGGCCAGACGGGAAAGAATAGGACATAGGTTTGGGTATCAATAGGTCAACAGCGGCGGCCAAATCGGAAGGCCTCCCTCGCTGAATGACATTTTTGAGGATCACTTCCCCCAGAGCTGAGGTAATTGCCAGTGCAGCCAGCGTCATTAAACCTATGGGTCGATATTTTTTTGTAAATATCAGAAGGAATGAAATCATAAGCCAAAGAACACCTCCATTTCCTAAGGTTGTTATAAAAACCATCAGGGGATCGAGGCTGCTGCTTTGGAGGTGATCTTTAATAAAAAGCAGTATGAATAGTTCAAAGTTTTTAATATATGTTTCCAGGTTATTCATTGCTATCCTTTCACGAAAAGTGAATCATTTGATGATAGTATAAACTATTTGCAGAGGAACTGCAAAAAAAGGAGGTTTTTTAATGGAATTTTTGGATCTTGCAAAAAAAAGGTATTCCGTAAGGAACTATATGGATAAGAAGGTTGATGAAGAACTGCTGATGAAAATCCTGGAGGCAGGAAGAGTTGCCCCGACCGCAAAAAATTATCAGCCTCAAAAACTGCTAGTGGTACAGAGCAGAGAAGGTCTTGAAAAATTAGGAAAATGTGCGAGGATTTATGACGCGCCACTAGCCATCGTCGTATGCGCAGATCATGAAAAAACCTGGGTCAGACCTTTAGACAATAAAGACTTTGGAGATGTGGATGCCAGCATTATCACAGATCATATGATGCTCCAGGCAACTGAACTCGGTTTGGGATCGGTTTGGGTATGCTATTTCAAATCGGACGTTTTAAGAGAAGAATTTGAGCTGCCGAAAAACCTTGAACCCATAAATATTCTTTTGCTGGGTTATGCAGCGGGGGATGCAAAAGACCCTGACAGGCACGGCGTTGAAAGGAAATCTCTGGAAGAGACCGTGTTTTATGAAAATTTCAAACAAGAATAGCGTCTTCGACGCGTATTCAAGTAGACCAGGAAAGTTTGGACCCCAGCGAGCTAGTCGAACTTTCCTGGACTATAAAATAAAATCTGATGCTTAATTAACGCATCAGATTTTTCTTTAGAGGGAGTCTATTTGAATAACGTGTGGTCGACGCTATTCTTTTACGTGCAGGAGGAGAATGAACTCGGTGTTTTCAACACTGATGTCACTATTGCTGTCCAATTGCCCATTAATGGCTGTAAATATGATCCGGTAGCTTACATTTTCGTTTTCGCCTTGGAAGGTCATACCATCGAGACTGACCATATCACCTTTTCCTCCAAGAGCATTGGCATAATTCTTCGCATGAACTTCCTTGATATATGCCATGGTATCCTGAGTCAAAAGTGGAGCAGCCTTATCCGATATTGTCAGCATGGAATTTTTCGGATCAAATTGAACACTGATACCGTCTATTGTTTTTGGCGGTGTGTTCCAGGTTGTCATAACAAAATAGTATTCATATCCGGCAATGTTAAAAGGCTTTTGGGTGATATCCAGGTTATAGTAGAAATATTGATTCTCCTGAAAGCCATACTGCGGAGCGTACTTGAAACCGAAAACATCTTCCATATCGCTTGTTTTGAAATCCTTGGGAAGGGTCTTAAGATCATCCAAAGCATACCTTGACTCAAAATAGGAGATAATATTGCTGAGTTCTTTTCGGTCGGTAGCAGATATGGCTGAATTTTTTAGGATCTGTCCGCCATCAAGCATTTGATTGTTTTCCAGAATCGCATCAAATCGGTTGTTCTGGCTCATCATTGAAAGTGAGAAACCGCTGACAGGGCCGAACACTGAAATCAAGATCACCACAGACAAGGTCATAGGGATGATGATGTTTTTTAACGGTTTGACAAGAGAAAAATAAATCATGATACAGGTGACCCAGATGCCTAAGAGCACAACATAATATCTGTTCTCGGTAATGCCGTACTGGTTAATTCTAAGTCCTATTGAGACGAACATCATGCCAAGTAAGGGAAGGATCAATTTTGGAAACCATACCTTAAAAAGTTTGCTGACTTGATTTTCTTCAAGTACCGGAGTGATCAGAAAGATGACTCCCACACTTAGAGCGGAATACCATAGAACAAGGTTTGAAACCAAGCCCTTAGGCCAAACCCATGTGAATAGAATCTTGGCAAAATAGGCATACAAAATCATTGTATAAATCGTTATCAAGGGAATGACAATATATAAAAGCAGCACCTTCAGGGATTTTGAATATTTGTAATCCTTAAAGTCAGGCTCCTTGCCCGGTATTTTAGACAGGAATAAGGATATTGCAAAAATGAATGCAACAATAAAGAAAGAGTAACTGTAGTACTTGCTGTCCATTTTAAGTTCAAAGAGGGTATCGGTGGTGAACAGGATCGCTGAAATCCCTCCGTACAAAACAGCTGAATAAATCCAGGTGGTGAAAAAAGCGTTGAATACTCTGATTACATAAATTTCGTAATTTTCTTTTCTTTTCAGCCAGGGGATGAAAAAGAAAAAAACAATCAGGAAAATCTGCACAGCAGCAAATCGGATCATGGGTATCATATTAAATTCTGGAAGCAGGTAGAGATAATATAGTACCAGGACAGCCGCTCCCGCCAGATATGCGCCAACCTCTTTCAGACGATTCCCGTCAAAGAACCTTTCCTTAAGGAGTCCAATACATGCCGACAGTAAAATGCCCATCCCTACGATCATGTTTATTTTTGAAAATTTTTCAATGGAATCCTGAGACATATCCGCCACGGTCTCATTGAAAACGATGAGCAGTACAACAAGGATCGCCGATATCAAAACCGTCAGAGGAAATCTTTCCACACTTTTCCGGAGGCTTAAAAGCGTAGTTTTTATTTTATCGAATAATTTCATTAGGCTCACTTCCTTTCAAGAGTATCAATTTAGTTATGGATATTATACCATTAATCAAAATAAACAACACCTAAAAAAATCCGGCCATCCATGAGTATGGAAAGCCGGAAATAGTTATTTTGTATCAATATATTCGTCAAAGGACATCCTTTTGTCGATAATGCCTTCTGGGGTGATTTCAATAATTCTGTTGACCACGGTTTCTAAAAGCTCATGGTCATGGGATGCAATGATGATATTGCTGGTATAGTCTCTCAGGCCATTGTTTAAAGCGGTGATGGACTCAAGATCAAGGTGGTTCGTAGGCTGGTCAAGGATGAGCATATTCGCATTTTGCAGCATCATTCTCGAAAGCATGCATCTCACCTTTTCCCCTCCCGAAAGAACGTTGACCTCTTTCAAAGCTTCTTCGCCGGAGAAAAGCATCTTCCCTAAAAAGCCTCTGATATAGGATTCGGATTTCTCCACCGAATACTGTCTCAGCCAATCCACAAGACTGAGATCGGCATAATTGAAATACTCCGTATTATCTTTGGGGAAATAAGCTTTGGTGATGGTGACTCCCCATTTGTAGGAACCTTCATCTGGTTCGACTTCACCGGCAAGGATCTTGAAGAGGGTAGTGATGGCAATCTCGTTTTCCCCGACAAGAGCTATTTTATCGTCTTTTGATACGGTAAAGCTTACATTGTTTAAGACCTTGACATCGTCGATGGTCTTGCTAATGCCTTCCACGAAAAGGATATCGTTCCCTGGCTCCCTTTCAGGTTTGAAGATTACAAAAGGATATCTTCTGTTTGATGGCTGAATATCGTCAAGGGTGATTTTTTCCAGGGTTTTCTTTCTGGAGGTTGCCTGCTTAGATTTCGAAGCGTTGGCGCTGAATCTGGCAATAAACTCCTGAAGCTGCTTAACTTTATCTTCTTTTTTCTTATTCTGGTCTTTCATCATCTGCAGGGCAAGCTGACTTGACTCATACCAGAAGTCGTAATTTCCAGGATATAGCTTGATTTTTCCGAAATCAACGTCTGCCATATGGGTACAGACTTTATTGAGGAAATGCCTGTCATGGGATACGACGATGACAGTGCCTTCAAAATTGATAAGAAACTCTTCCAGCCAATTGACAGCCTTCAGATCCAAGTGGTTTGTAGGCTCATCCAGGATAAGTATCCCAGGTTTGCCGAAAAGCGCCTGGGCTAAAAGTATTTTTATCTTCTCGTTTCCTGAAAGCTCACTCATAAGTTTGTAGTGGAGATCCGAGCCGATCCCAAGACCATTGAGAAGGTAAGAAGCGTCTGATTCAGCTTCCCAGCCATCCATATCAGCGAATTCGCCTTCCAGTTCAGCAACCTTGAGGCCATCTTCATCGCTGAAATCAGGTTTGGAATAAAGGGCTTCTTTTTCTTTTGTTATCTCGTAAAGCCTCATATTGCCCATGATTACAGTCTCCAGGACTTCCTTGTCGTCATACTGGTAGTGATCCTGCTTTAACACGGACATTCTGGTATGTGCGGAAACACCGACATCTCCGGTGTTTGGTTCGATTTCTCCAGAGAGGATTCTTAGGAAAGTACTCTTTCCAGCTCCGTTTGCCCCGATTACACCATAGCAGTTACCAGGATTAAACTTTATATTTACATCCTCAAACAATTTTTGCTCGCCGAATCTTAAACTTACATTTGTTACACTAATCATTTGTTACCATCCTCGCATTATTATTCTCAATTTCTCATTATACCATAATTAAGAGATTATTCCACAGTATTTTTATAATGACATGGGGTGAAATGCCTTATGAATAGCTGAATGGAATTGAAGAGCAAAATGATTGAAGAAAACTTCACAAAGTTAAATATTTATGATAAAATATTCCCAATAATGTTATAATACACCTATAAAAGTTCTGAGGTATCGGAGGGTAATTTGGATGGATAATAATTTAGTTGATCAGGACAATGCAGTGAAACTTCTTCAGCAGATGGGCGCAAGGGTAGAAATCCTCCATGGCCTTTTGTGCAATGTTAAACTCAGCAGAGAAGGAATCGAAATCGAGTATGTCTATACAGTTGCCAAAGCAAATGAATTCTTGCTGCAGAGAGTCAAGCCGTATCCCCTGGGAGCCGGCATGTTCACCACATTAGACGACATGATCGAATATATCGGTTATGATGTAGAAAGATTGGCCAATGCATCAAACAGCAGGGTTTTCAGTCTGTTCATTGAAGAAAACAAGAAATTATCCAGAGTATCTTACTACCTGGAAAACTTATTTCTCAATTATAATGTTCCTAAGAATGAGATGTCCAAGCTTAACGATATGATTTCAGAAATTGAAAATACCATCATCGAGCTCAATGATAAATGTCCAAAAATCTAAACAGCAGGCCTGCGGCCTGCTGTTTCTCATTATATTAGTCCAAGGAGTAAATCGGGGTAATTCGTCACCAGTCCTGACACGCCATAGCTAAGAAGGCGCTTAGCAGTATCCGCATCATTGACCGTATAAGCATTTACGGACAGTCCCTGGTCTGAGGCTTCCTTTATTAAATCTGGAGTTACCCAGAAAAAATGAGGGTGTAAAGCCACGGCTCCTACAATAGATTTTGCATAGGTGCTGACATCAATCATGGAGGAACAGTACAAAAGGCCTGTTTTAGCGGACTTGTCCAGTGCACCAATTGACTGAAGAGCAAAATGGTCAAAAGAAGATATAATGACCTCTCCTTTGAAGGTATATTTTGAAAGTTCCTCCAGGAGGATCTCTTCCATATGAGAATAATAAAACGAGCCGGCCTTTACTTCGATATTGATCAGTATATTTTCGCCTGCACAAAGGCTCAGGACATCTTTAAGAAGGGGAATCCTTTCCCTGCTGAATTCCGGAGAATACCAGGTTCCTGCATCCGCAGCGCGGAGTTCTCTATAAGTAAAATTTTTGATCTCTCCTTTTGCTGAGGTTGTCCTCTCCAGGGTAAAATCATGAATGACTGCAATTTTTCTGTCCTTCGTAAGATGGATGTCCAGCTCGATTCCATCACTTCCCATCATAATCGCTTTTTCAAAGGCTGCCATGGTATTTTCCGGACAATATCCGCTGGCTCCTCTGTGGGCTATCACTTTTGTCATGTGACCATCTCCTTTTTAAAAATTATATCATAATATTAACAAAAACTAATTGATATTGGTTATCACTTGGTATATAATATCAATATAAACCAAGGAGGTACTTATATGACTATTATAGATTTGAAACCAGGTCAGTGCGGAGAGATATATGAAATGACTCTGGACAGCAAAATAAAACATAAACTGATGGAGATGGGAATGACACCCGGAACATCGGTACAGTTTGTAAGAACGGCTCCCTTGGGAGATCCCATCAATATAAAAGTAAGAGGATTCAATCTTGGCATCAGAAGAGATGTTGCCATGAACATTACCCTGAAGTAAGAGATTATAATAAAGTGAGGTGATTGTATGGGGCATTCGTATGCCTTGACGGGAAATCCAAACTCAGGAAAAACAACGATCTTCAATGAGCTTACCGGCTCAGCGCAGTACGTGGGTAACTGGAGTGGAGTGACCGTAGAAAAAAAAGAGGGGTTCATAAAGAACTCGAAGATAAACGTAGTGGACTTACCGGGCATTTATTCCATGTCCTCCTCGTCAATAGACGAAGTGATTGCCCTTGAATATATTACAGAAGAAAATCCCGATGGGATTCTTAATGTGGTCAGTGCTTCAAATCTTGAACGAAACTTATATCTGACCCTGCAGCTTATGGAGATGAAAGTACCAGTTCTGATGATTTTGAATATGATGGATGAACTAAGCAGAAAAAATATAAAACTGGACGTAGACAGGCTTAAAGAAATTTTTGACATTCAAATTATTCTTACAGGACAAAATGATCGAAAGAACCTAAGCAGAATCAAAGAAATTGACCTGAAGGGTTTGAAAAGCAACTTCGCCAGATTTTCATATTTTTCAAAGGAAATACAGGATGGGATCCGGGAGATCGCTTCTCATATTTCTTTACAGACTTTGACCCAATATAAAGCAGATCCCCAATGGCTTGCCCTTAAGATTATGGAAGGGGACAATAAAATCATTGAGGCTTGCTGCGCGAAAGATGCAGCAATCATTGAAAAAGCAAAAGCTATAAGATTAATAATCGAAAAATCGGAAGGCGTGGAATTCTCACAGCTTCTGGCTGCCCAAAGGTATTCATACCTGGGGGAAATTGCTGGCCAGGTTCTTATCGATGCTGATGGGAATATGGATAGAGAAAGTGTTTCTGAGAAAATCGACAAAATCATGACCCATAGGATCCTGGCGATCCCTATTTTTCTTGGTATTATGTGGACGATTTATTATATAACAATAACCGGGCTTGGGAGCAAATCCATAGAGGTTATGGAATGGCTTATCAGTGATCTATTCACTGGTGCAGTAAAGGCTTTGATGGTCACGATGGATGTATCCACCTGGCTGCAAAGTTTGGTCATTGACGGTGTGATCGGCGGAGTTGGGGCTGTTTTGGTGTTCATTCCACAGATCATGATTCTTTTCTTTTTTATCTCCATCCTTGAAGACAGCGGATATATGGCCCGAATCGCTTTTGTGATGGACAGGATCTTCAAGAAGTTCGGTCTTTCAGGAAAATCGGTCATACCTATGCTGGTGGGATCAGGTTGTTCGGTGCCGGGAATCATGGCGACAAGGACGCTTGAAAACGAAAGAGACAGAAAGTTGACCATACTGCTGACACCATTTATTTCCTGCGGCGCTAAAATGCCGGTATATCTTCTCTTTGTCTCCGCGTTTTTTGCGGCGAATTCCCATTGGGTGGTGTTTTCCCTGTACCTCCTTGGAATCGTGACAGCAATGGTTTCCGGTGTTGTTTTGACGAAGGTCCGATATAAAGGCGTAGAATCAGATTTTATTCTGGAAATGCCCCCTTACAGGGTGCCTGCATTAAAAAGTGTTCTGCTTCATATGTGGGACAAAGGCAAGGATTTCTTGATCAGAGCCGGGACGATAATTTTTGCAGCCTCGGTGATCATGTGGTTTGCCCAGTCATTTGACTTAAGTTTTCAGATGGTCCAGGATCCTTCAACAAGCGTGCTTGCTGACTTTGGAAGACTTGTCGCTCCGGTATTTGCTCCCCTTGGGTTTGGAGACTGGATCACGTCCGTTGCCTTCATTACGGGGTTTGTAGCCAAGGAAATCGTCATAAGTACGCTGAGCGTACTCCATGGGGTATCTCAAGGGGCGCTGGGATCATCCCTTACAGAGTTCTACACGCCTTTATCCGCGTATTCCTTTATGGTTTTTGTACTGCTGGCATCACCTTGTTTTGCAGCAATAAGCGTCATGAAGCGGGAACTGGGTTCATGGAAGGAAACAGGGTTTTCCATACTGTACCAGACCGGAACAGCTTATCTGTTGTCCATGGCGGTCTATCAGATTGGTTCATTATTTATTAAATAAGAAGGAGAATGAAAATGGGAGATTTTTTACTGCTTGTACCGATCATCCTTTTTACAGCATATATCGTCATTAAAAACATGAAAAACGTTAAGGCTGGAAAATGCAGCTGTTCAGAAAGCTGCAGCGGCTGCAACATGAGCTGTGACAAAAAATAACACAGACAAAATTTAAGAGATGCCTTAGGGCATCTCTTATGTAATTCATAATCACACCTCACCATCTAAACTTTTTATATAGGGTTTTCTAGACCCAGTTCTTTGTTAATCTTGACTGACTGGATAAAAAATGGTATCATATTACGAAATGGCACCATATTATAAATGCAAAAATCTCCGAGTTAGTCTGCCTGTGACTTCGGTCTGGCACCTGAGCGTTAAGGTATAAATGGAAACGTTTACGACTCCCTTTTGGAAAGGAGACCATAATTGACATTCTTAATTCTAAAATTAGGATGTTGGTGAGGTGTGTCTTTTCATGGATACACTTTTTTGATGTAATCAAATATTTCTCATTCAATTCTGTCCCGGATCATTTCTTAGTCCAGTGTAAGAGATACAGTGTTCATGGAAATAGGAATTTTTTATACAGAAAGTGAAGCGGAATGGTTACTTGTCGTTAGGACGATCAGTTGGATTTTTTGCTATTGGTGCAAATAGAAGTGGGCTCTTGATAAATAAAAAATTTAATGAAAAGAGGTATTTGAATGATTACACGGTTAAATTTGAATTTGAATGGTGTGCCTCGTCCTGTCCTGTGCGATCCCGAAAAAGACAGTCTTGCTACAGTTTTGAGAAGAATGGGTCTTACTGGCACAAAGATCGGCTGTGGAACAGGTGTGTGTGGCGCATGTTCTGTTATACTGAACGGCGAAGTTGTCCGGTCCTGCAACAAGAAAATGAAGAATATCCCTGAGTTCAGCGAGATTATCACCATTGAAGGAATCGGTACTCCTCAAAACCTTCATCCGATCCAACAAGCCTGGATTACTTATGGAGGTGTCCAATGCGGATTCTGTTCTCCCGGATTTATTGTATCAAGCTATGGACTTCTTTTGAAGAATACAAACCCGACTCGTTCCGAAGTGCGGGATTGGTTTAAACAGCATAAGAATATTTGCCGTTGTACGGGGTATAAACCTCTCGTTGACGCAGTTATGGCAGCTGCCAAAGTAATGCGTGGGGAAGCCACTATAGAAGATATTACTTTTCATGATACTGGTAAAGAGTATTATGGGTCAGCTCTCCCGAGACCTGCGGCGCTGGGCAAGGTATGCGGACTTACAGACTTTGGAGACGATATCAAGCTAAAGATGCCTGAAGGCACTGCACATCTTGCGGTAGTCATATCTGAAGTACATCATGCAAAAATTAACAGTATTGATATCTCGGAAGCTGAAAATATGCCTGGGGTTTATAAGGTCATGACAGCAAAAGATGTTCAGGGCACCAACAGCCTTCCGATTCCACAGATTATCCGGCGGATGAAAGGATCTGGCATCCTTGAATTTCCTGTCATTTGTGGTAAAAAGATCAACCGTCGCGGCGACGTTGTCGCCCTGGTTGCAGCGGATACTGAAGAACACGCGCGAGCAGCAGCCAAAGCAGTCAAACAAAATTTGGAGCTCCTTCCTGCTTACATGACATTTCCCGAGGCTGTGATGCCTAATGCCATTCAACTTCAAGATGAGCTCCCAAATTTTTATATGGAGCATCCTCTGTATAAGGGACAGGATACAGAAGAACTTTTCGAGGAGGCATCCAATGTCGTAGAGGGGAGTTTTTATACCCAGCGACAACCCCATTTGCCCATTGAACCAGACGTTGTACAAGGTTATTATGATGCAGATGGCATGTTGGCAATTCAGTGCAAAGCCCACGCATTGCACGATTCTCGGTTTGAAGTCTCAACGGCAACGGGCCAACCGGAAGACAAATTACGCTTCATCTTGAATCCGGCAGGAGGAGCCTTTGGCTATTCCATCGCATCAAATACGTATGCGTTGGTAGCGACTGCGGTGCAAAATTTGAAAATGCCATGCACCATGACCCTGAATTACGAGGAATTCAGCCACATGTCCGGCAAACGGGCAGCTACTTTTGCAAACGCTCGCCTTGCGTGCGATGATGATGGAAAAATTACTGCACTGGAATATGATGTTGCATTGGATCATGGCGCTTATACAGTGGTTGCCAGCATCATTTTTGCAAATTTAGTGAGCATCCCATTCCACGGCTATAATATCCCAAACATCAAAGCATTGGCGCGCGCGGGTTCTTCAAACAACGGATTCCAAACAGCGTACCGTGGTTTTGGTGCCCCTCAGATTTACACGATGAGTGAATCTCTTATTGACATGGCAGCTGAAAAAATTGGGATGGATGCATGGGAATTCAGAATGAAGAATCTAGCAAAACCAGGTGAAACATCAATCAACAGCAGACCGTATTTCGACTATGACGCCTACCCTGCACTTATGAACAAGATAAAACCGTATTACGATAAGTACAAAGCAGAATCGGACGAGGCAAAAAGCGAAGGTCGATATGTGGGCGTAGGACTCAGTCTCGGTGGATTCCTTTCAACCATTGGTCATTTTGATGCCGCTGAGATGGCTCTCGAGTTGAACCCTGATGGAACGGTCACTCACTATAATACATGGCAGGACCTCGGACAGGGAGGCGACATCGGAACGCTGACTCACACATTGAAGGCGTTGGAACCTCTTGGACTTACCCCGGATAAAGTGAGACTGGTCATGAATGACACAGAGACCTGTCCAAAATCCGGATTATCAGCAGCGAGTCGATCGCACTACATGGTTGGAAAAGCGACTATTGATGCAGCGGACAAGTTGATGAATGCCATGCGCAAACCTGATGAAACATTCCGTACTTATGAAGAAATGACTGAAGAAGGAATTCCCACGAAATATGTAGGACATTACGACCAGATGAGCCTGGGGTTGGATCCGGGGCTGGACTTGAATACAGGTGAAGGAGAACGAAATGCTGCATTTATGTATGCAGTCAACCTTGCTCAGGTAGAAGTAGATGTTATTACAGGGAAAACAAAAGTTTTGAAGTACACTTGTGCTGCCGATGTAGGTGTAATTGGGAATAAGCTTGCCGTAGAAGGTCAAGGATACGGTGGTCTATCCCATAGTATTGGATTTGCTTTGAGCGAGGATTATAATGCGGAGAAAAAACATGGGAACATGATTGGGTGCGGCATTCCCACCGTGGATATGATTCCGGATGATTTTAATCTTTTGTTCATCGAGACACCGAGGGAGCATGGACCTCAGGGTTCCAGCGGTTGTGCAGAAGTTTTCCAATGCTCCAATCACATGGCAGTGATCAATGCAATAAACAACGCTTGCGGCGTTCGCGTTTTCCAATTGCCGGCTACGCCTGACAAGGTTAAGAAAATTTGGGATGCGAAGCAACGAGGCGAGGACGTCACACCTGAAAAATACTTCCTTGGATCCGATTTTGAGGATGAGCTGGATTACATCAAGGCCAACCCTCTATAAAAGTTTAAAAATGTCACTTATGACTCACACAGTGCGCGGAAATCCGTGCACTGTGTGTTGTTAAAAGGAGCGATGAAATTTGGAAATCCACGAGGCTACATCCTATACATCGAAATGTTTTCATGGGGAACCTGCATCATGTACAAGTGCATGTCCGTTCCATATGGACATTCGGTCTTTTCTCGATAAAACAAGCAATGGGAAATGGTCTGCAGCCTACAAACTGCTGCGCAATGCGACTGTATTTCCAGTAATCGTCAGTGCATTATGTGATCAACCTTGTCGCGATCATTGCCAGCGTACTCAAGTAGGTGATGAAGCCATTGCCATACGCGATATAGAAGATGCCTGCCTTCGATATGTTAAAAATCAAAAGGCGGACTCGTATTTTATACCACCCAAAACCCAGCGGGTTGCTGTTGTAGGGGCGGGAACTGCAGGGCTTTCCTGCGCACTGCATCTTGGCAGGAAAAAGTTTCTCGTAACCGTTTTCGAAAAAGAAAACAGCTGGGGGGGTTCGATCAAAGAGCATCCCCGATTTGAAGAATTCGATCGAGAAATTTCTACTCAGTTTTCCGTTGTTAAAGTAGATTTCCAATATGGAAGGGAAATCACTTCCCTTGATCAACTGGAAGATTTTGATGCCGTATACGTCGCAACAGGATCCAGGGGGTCCTCTTTTGGATTGCTTGAAAGATGGAACTCCACTTTGTTTTGTTCGGGAAAGCAAAAGATTTTTATGGGAGGAGGACTGTGTGGTGTTGCCAAGATGCAAGGAATAGCTGATGGTGCCCGAGTTTCCAGGATCATTGAGGCTTTCCTTCAAACGGGGATTGTTTCGTCGGAACACAACGAAAGCGGTAAATATGAATGTATGCGTTATTTAGAGCATGAGGATGCCGTTTCCGTGCCTCAGATTGTACCTGCTTCTCATTTGGGTTACAGTGAAGAAGAGGCAAAACAGGAGTCGGATCGTTGTTTGCAGTGTGATTGCGATAGGTGTCTGACTTCCTGTGAAATGCTTAAACGCTTTGGCAAAGCACCTCGAAAAATGGCCATTGAGGTTTATACGGATACCCGTGTCAATCCACCCTTGTCCACACATACATTAACCCGAGAGACTTATTCCTGCAATCAGTGTGGCCATTGCAAATCCATATGTCCGGAACAAGTCGACATTGGAGCAATGCTTCGATTTTCACGTGCTGCTCGATTTAAGGACAGTGCATACCCTGCGGCACTCCATGATTATTGGTTGCGAGAAATGGATGATTCCACGACGGAAGGCGCCTTTTCCTCACCGCCAAAGGGCAGAGAAGGCTGTGACTATGCCTTTTTTCCAGGTTGTCAGCTGGGGTCCTCAAATCCGGAACACGTTTTTCGATCCTTCGAATTTTTGAAGGTTCATTACGACGCCGGAATTTTCATAAGCTGCTGCGGTGCACCAGCTTATTGGGCAGGCGATGAAGAAAGAATGAGAGAACATATCGACAGACTTCGAAATACATGGTTCGAACTGGGAGAGCCGACTCTCGTTTTTGCCTGCGCCACATGTAAAAATGTATTTGAACTGTTTCTCCCGGAGATCAAAGGTGTTTCTCTTTATGAATTGTTGGAAAATGTAGATTTTACGATATCAAACAGCGAGTTTTCTGAAGCGGTGGTGTTCGATCCTTGCGCTTCCAGGGAGGATGCCAGGATGCAAGCCAGTGTCAGGCATCTGGCACAAAAGGCTCAGATGTCTTTGGAAGAGTTGAAGGATCCCAATCGCTGTTGCGGGTACGGAGGTCTCATCCGTCTTGCGAATCCGGAGTTGTATGAAGAGGTAACCAAACGCCGTTCTGAGGCAAGTGATAAGCCTTACATTGTGTATTGTGCCAATTGCCGTGAGGTTTTCGCCCATCGAAAAAAAGAATGTGCTCATATTTTGGACGTGGTTTTCGGGTTGGGTACAAATCTTGAAGTGCCGAGCTTACAAAAGAAAAGAGACAATCGTTTGGAGGTTAAAAAGAAATTGATGAAAGATTTGTGGGGAATTGATTTTATGGCGGAACCCAAAGAATGGGACGTGATCACGCTGATTTTAGAGGAAGCATTACGAGAGACGCTTGATCGAAAACTCATCACTACGGAGGATTTGAAAGAGTCCATCTGGCGGGCTGAGAAATCCGGTGATAAATTTTTCAATGAAGAGGATGGTATGAGCCTTTGCAGCATGGAAAGACCAGTGGTGACCTATTGGGTTAAATACAAAGAAATCGCTCCCGATACCTATGAAGTGTTTAGTGCCTATACCCATCGTATGCGTTTTGTGAAGGAGGATCGATAGCGGTGCATGATTTAGAGAGAAAATGGATGTGTGGCAGGTGTAAAGTGGAACCGGTGAAAAGGAAAACCACATTCACTTATCTTGGCCACACTTTCTCCCATGAAGTTTTGGTCTGCCCCAAGTGCAATAAAGTTTTCATATCCAAAGAACTCGCAGAGGGCAGGATGGCTGAGGTCGAAGAACAGCTGGAGGACAAATAAAGAGGGTCCGTCCCAAGGATCCAAGGGTGGATATGGATTGACGTAGT
>JAAXUP010000108.1 GCA_013335935.1 Eubacteriaceae bacterium
TGCCAAAGGTTGAAGCCAGTCTTGGACCAGAAATGAGATCCACCGGAGAGGTTCTTGGGGTAGGGGAAAATTTCAAGGAAGCGCTGTATAAAGGACTTATCGCAGCAGGTATGGATTTGTCCCAGCGGAAAAGAAAGGTCCTTGTCACATTAAGAGAGAAAGACAAGGAAGAGTTCATCCCTATGGCCATCAAGATGCATGAAATGGGATATGAATTCTTTGCCACTGAAAATACGGCGAGAAGGTTTCATGAGATGGGAATGCGGGTCACAAAGGTCAACAAGATCAAAGAAGGCCACCCAAACATCATTGATATCATCCGAGAGGGAGGCATCGACATGGTGTTTAACACGCCTACGAAGGGCAATGATTCCAAAAGGGACGGATTTGCCATCAGACGAACTGCCATAGAATCCTCCGTCGAGCTCATGACCAACCTTGACAAAGCAGGTGCCATCATCGACATCCTTCATGAAAAGATATCGGAACTCCACACGGATGTATATGAGCTTTCTGAGTACGGTATATGATTTAGAGAACAGAGAATAAAAGAATCGAGAACAGTTCAGAAGGGGATTTGCTGCCATAACGGAGCAAATCCCTTGTTTTTTCATTGTTAATATATAAACGGATATACGATTACATTTTTTGAAATGTTTATTTTTGTATTAAACTTGGTTATACTTAGAATATAGAACATTGCAGGAGGGTCAATATGGTTAAGTTGCTTGCTCTCGATATCGACGGTACAATCATTAAAGAAGACAACAGGATCAGTTTTTCAGTAAAGGAATCAATCAAAGCTGTCAGGTCAATGGGCATTCGTGTAGTTCTTCTTTCCGGTAGAAATTATTTGGGGATGAAAGGTTACATCAATGAACTTGAACTGAAAGGGGTCGCTGCATCGGCAAATGGCGCAGAGGTAGTAAATATTGTGGATGAACAGATTTTGTATAAAGAGCTCATTCCTTTCCATATGGCTTCGGAGGTCATTGATGAAAGCCTCAAAGAAGGACTGGTTCCAATCAATTTTTCCAATCTCAGGGTATATACCACAGGATTTGATGATTTGCCTGAAGCTTATACCCGGGCGCTGAATCAGGAATTCAACATCGTCAAAGACATCAAGGAAAATATTTTTATTTTTCCTCCGGTTAAGCTCATGCTGGTAGGACGGGAAGCCAGCCTTGCCCGGATCAAGAAAATCGTTGAAGACAATTTTGACGATGTGCTCAATGCCGATTTCAGCCTTGGAAATCTTCTGGAGGTTTACTCAAAAAAGGCGGATAAGGGGAAGGCATTGCAATATATTGCCAATCGAATGAATGTCAATATCCAGGACACCATGTGTATCGGAGATTCAGAAAATGACATCCCTATGTTCGAAGCAGCAGCATTATCCGTTTCCATGGGAAATGCTCCCGAGAATGTAAAAAATCGCGCTCATTTTATCACGGAACATGTGGAAAATGATGGCGTTGCAAAAGCAATCGAAAAGTTTATCATAAAGCATGAATAATGAAGGCATCTGCTGCAGAAGGCGGCTAAATTTTAGGATCAGCAGGATCCAAATACAGGAGGATAATTGATGTACGATTTACTGGCAATTGATATTGACGGCACGCTCATAAATTTTGAACAGCCTGATATTTCAGAAAGAGTTAAAAATGCGATATTTAAAGCCCAGGAGAAGGGTGTATACGTAGTCCTTATCTCGGGAAGAAATTATTACAGCATGAAGAGGTTTGTAGAAGAGCTTAAGATCAAAGAATACGGAATAACCACAAACGGAGCAGTTGTCATTGATTTGAAGACAAGGACGAAAATCATTGAAACCTGTTTGAGTAAAGAGATGGCGTCAGATATTTGCACGATCATTGAGAAGGCAGACGTACCTTACGCCATATCGGCTGATTTAAATGTGTATGCAACAGAAAAACATGCGGAATTTTCTTCCTTCAAAACGCTGGCTCAAGAAGAGGATAATCTGATTATTATTGAAAATGGCCAAAAATATACAGCAGAAAACCATATCAATAAATTTGTATTTGTTGCGGATAATGAAAAGCTTAGCTTGATGTATGAAGAAATCATCGAGAAATATGGGGACAGGGTCAATGTAGAGCATGGTTATGAATTCCATATGGAAGTGTACCCAAAAACGATCAATAAGGGCGTTGCATTGACAGCACTGGCGAAACAAATCAATATTCCTATAGAAAGAGTCATGGCTATTGGGGATGCGGAAAATGATATTGAGATGCTGAAAATGGCAGGACTGGGTGTAGCCATGGGAAATGCCATAAACAATGTAAAAGATTATGCTGACTATATCACAAAACCCATTGATGAAGATGGGGTTGCCTGGGCAATCGAGAAGTTTATTTTGAATAAATAAATATTGTGCTAGAACCTATAAACAGATGAAATTAGCCGCCCCTGATCGTAGGGTCAGGGGGAAAGAAGGAAGCAGCCCGGGGAAATGAATTCATTCATTTTTACCGTCTGTCCCTTCTTTTTTAATTTCATCTGTTTATTTTTGTTGATATTGACAAGAGATCTCTTTCGATATATGATAAATCTATAGAAAACAAATATGATTAGTTATAAATAGAGGTGAAATAATGAAAATCTCAACTAAAGGAAGATATGGCATCAGAGCAATGATCGATCTTGCAGTTCATTCAAAGGATGAGCATGTTCCCTTGAGCAGTGTTGCTGACAGGCAGGACATCTCCAACAACTACCTGGAGCAGGTATTTTCAACCCTTAGAAAAGCTGGACTTGTGAAAAGTGTGAAGGGATCCCAGGGGGGGTATATGCTTGCCAAAGACCCTAATGATATCACTGCTGGAATGGTCTTGAGAGTGCTTGAAGGAAATTTGTCTGTAATTGACGAAAGTAAGGAACTTGATAATGTGCAAAAAGACAGCATCCAATACTTCCTGGCAGGAAATCTGTGGGCAAAAATCGATGAAAGCATAAATAAAGTCGTGGATGATCTGACAATAGAATTTCTCGCCCAAAAATATCGGGAAAGCATTGGTCAGGAATCCAGGATGTACTATATTTAAATAAGAGGTGACAAGATGAAATTTGCAACAAAGTTAATAAGAAATGGCAACGAAATTGATAAATATACCGGAGCGCTAAGTATTCCTATCTATCAGGCATCAACCTATGACCAAAGAGGTGTTGAGGGGGAGGCGCTTTACGAATATTCAAGGTCTGAGAATCCTACCAGGGAAGCGCTGGAAAAAACGATAGCCATTCTGGAAAATGGGACGAGAGGCTTTGCCTTCTCCAGTGGAATGGCGGCGACTTCCTCGGTATTAGCGCTTTTTTCAGCAGGGGATCATATACTTATCTGCAAAGACGTATATGGAGGAACCTATAGGGCAGCTACCCAGCTGTTCACTCGGTTTGGCATCGAGTCCACTCTGGTTGACATGACCAGTAAGAAAGAAATTCTTAACAATATCAGGGAGAATACAAAAGGGATATTTTTAGAGACGCCTTCGAATCCATTGATGAAAATCACGGATATTAAGATGGTCGTTGAAATAGCCAAAAGACGCCATTTTATTACCATGCTGGATAATACCTTCATGTCGCCGTATCTGCAAAAACCCCTTGATCTTGGAGTGGACATTGTGATCCACAGCGCTACTAAATTCATAGGAGGGCACAGTGATGTTTTGGGAGGACTTGTTGTTGTAAAAGACGAGATCCTTGGGAAAAGAATTAAATTTATACAAAATAGTTTTGGAGCAGTTCTTGGACCACAGGATTGCTGGCTTCTTCTTCGGGGACTTAAAACCTTAAAAATAAGGATGGATTACCAGCAGGATAGCGCAATGAAACTAGCCAGCTTTCTTCAAAATCTTCCAGCAGTTGAAAAGGTCTACTATCCCGGACTTGAAAACCATGCTGGGCGGGAGATCCATTTCGCACAGGCATCGGGAGCAGGAGCTGTTCTTTCTTTCGAAACAAAAACCAATGAGGCAGCACTGGAATTCTTGAAAAAGGTTGAAGGAGTCGTAGCAGTCAGTCTGGGAGGAGTAGAAACCATTATTTCTTATCCGACCACCATGTCCCATGGATCCATGCCGGATGCTGTCAAAAACGATCTGGGGATTAGTAAGCGATTGATCAGAGTCTCGGTTGGTCTGGAAGACACCCAGGATCTTATGAACGATTTTTCAAAGGCTTTAGAGGCTAACTAAGAACTATTAGTAAACCTATAGGAGAACAAAAAAATAGTTGACATACTATTGATCCGGCATTATAATGAATTCATACTAATTTGATTGGAATAATATAATATATATTAAGGAGGAATTAAAATGTCAAAAATATACGGTAGCATAACAGAACTGATCGGGAACACCCCCTTGATTCAGCTAAACAACTATGACAGAGAAAATAATACTTACGGAGATATTCTTGCAAAACTGGAATACTTTAATCCGGCGGGCAGTGTTAAAGATCGAATCGGTTATGCGATGATCAAGGATGCAGAGGACAAGGGTCTTCTCAATAAGGATTCCGTCATCATAGAACCTACCAGCGGGAATACAGGAATCGCTCTGGCGTTTGTATCTGCTGCCAGAAAATACAGGCTCATCCTCACCATGCCTGAAACCATGAGCGTGGAGCGAAGGAATCTTCTAAAAGGTTACGGAGCCGAACTTGTGCTGACACCAGGAAGCGAAGGAATGAAGGGGGCAATAAAAAAAGCGGAAGAACTCGCTGCAGAAATTCCTAACTCCTTTATACCTCAGCAATTTAAAAATCCTGCCAATCCGAAAATCCATCGGGAAACCACAGCTGTAGAAATTTGGGAAGATACTGACGGACAGGTTGATTTTCTGGTTGCCGGTATCGGCACTGGGGGTACCATTACTGGTGCAGGTGAAGCTTTGAAAGAAAAAAATCCGAACCTAAAGGTTATCGCAGTAGAACCCTTTGATTCGGCGGTCATTTCCGGTGAAAAGCCAGGACCTCATAAAATTCAGGGTATTGGAGCAGGCTTTCTTCCGGACGTTCTGCATACATCAGTAATCGACGAAATCATTAAGGTGAAAAACGATGAAGCTTTTGCCACGGCGAAGAGAGTGGCTGCTGCTGAAGGAATTCTCGTTGGAATATCCTCTGGCGCGGCTCTTCATGCGGCAACCCTGATTGCTCAGAGGCCAGAGAACAAAGGAAAGAAAATCGTCGTTATTCTCCCTGATACTGGAGAAAGATATTTGTCCACACCGCTCTTCCAGGAAAACTGATTAATACATCTATCAGACCCTTGCCAGGGAAAAAATCTGGCAAGGGTTTTTGTGTAGTATTCCATAATTTATTTAAAATAGGTATAATAATGAGGGATAAAAGAATTATTTAAAATCCCAACAGGAGGTTACTTATTTATGCTTAGAACGGCAAGAAAAAAAGATCTCATCTGGATCCTTGAAATTTATAACTATTACATTTTAAATTCAACTGCGGTTTATCATTATAACCTAAAAGATATGGATTATATGGAAAAGTGGTATGACGATAAAATCAAAAAGGGATATCCGTTGCTGATCTGGGAAGAAAATGGAGAGGTTGCGGCTTTTGGCACCTACGGCGATTTTCGCCCATACGAAGGCTATAAGCATACATTGGAACATTCCGTTTATGTGGACGGCAAATTTCATGGACGAGGCATAGGAGAAGCTCTTTTAACCAGGCTCTTGGCTGATGCAAAGGAAAAGAAATTTAAAACAATGCTTGCCTATATTGATTCCGGGAACGCTCCCAGCATAAAGCTCCATGAAAAGCTTGGATTTTCTCACTGCGGGATCATTAAGAGTGCAGGCTATAAATTCAACAGGTATCTTGATTTAACAATTATGCAGTTCCTCTTTACGGATTAAAGATTTTTCGTTTAAGACCGGTAAAGTATAACAGCAAGGCTTAATTGTGACCTGCTAATGTTATTAAGTTAACGAAATTGACATTAATATTGTAATATTATAAAATAATTTAAACTATTTTTAAATAACCGTACATGTAAACGATTCAACTTTGGAAGACCCTTGCAACCACATAATTAGAGGAGATGGATACAATAATGGTAATGCTTACTATAAACAGCAATGTTGTTGAAGTACCGAAAGGTAGCACGGTTTTAGATGCTGCGCGAAAATTGAATATTGAGGTTCCCACCATGTGCCACCATGAATTGCTGGACCCCAGCCAGGGAGCCAATTGCAGGATGTGTCTCGTGGAAGTACAGGGAGCCAGGG
>JAAXUP010000109.1 GCA_013335935.1 Eubacteriaceae bacterium
TGTGCAACTCTTGTTCTTTAGCACAGGAACAAATCATGGGGAAAAAAATAGTGATAGCGCTTGGAGGAAATGCCCTTCAGGGAGATGACAAGCTCCCCACTTCAAAAGACCAGCTGGATACGGTTTTAAAGACCGCAAAAGAGATCATTGCACTCATAAAAGCGGACAATGAAGTGGTTATCTCCCACGGGAATGGACCTCAGGTGGGGAGGATCGTCCTGGCAAGTGAATTTTCAGCATCCGTTACCCCGGTGATTCCTTTTCCGGAAAGTGTAGCCATGAGCCAAGGGTATATCGGTTACCACCTTCAGCAGGCACTAAGAAAAGAATTAAAAGCTGCAGGAATCAATAAAGAAGTCATTACGGTGATCACCCAGGTATTGGTGGATGAGGACGATCCTGCATTTCAAAATCCAACCAAACCCATCGGCCCTTTCTATACAGAAATGGAAGCCAATATCCTTAAAAAGGACAGAGGATTTGCCATGAAAGAAGATGCGGGAAGAGGGTACAGGAGGGTAGTGGCAAGCCCCAGACCTATGGATATTATCGAAAAGAAGACGATCATATCTCTCCTGCGATCAGATGTCCTGACCATTGCGGCAGGTGGAGGGGGAATCCCAGTGGTATTGGATAAGTCAGGGGATCTGAGAGGCATTCCTGCAGTAATTGACAAAGATTTTGCTTCCGAAAAGCTGGCGGAACTGATCAATGCTGATATACTCATGATTTTGACGGTTGTGGATCATGCCTATATAAACTACAGGAAAGCAAACCAGAAAGCGCTTGGGCGGATCACTGTAAAAGAACTTAAAGGATACATGGAGGAAGGTCAATTCGCTTCAGGATCTATGCTGCCAAAAATCCAGGCAGCAATTGAATTCACGGAGAAAAAGAGGGGCCGGATCAGTATTATCACGTCGCTCTCAGGTGCGGTAGAGGCTATGCACGGGACAAGAGGAACGATCATTGTAAATGAATAAATTCAAAAGAGGCAATCTATTTAGATTGCCTCTTTTGATACAAAATTATTAAATTGTATTCTGCTAATTATACCTCTGTATATTTGACGGGATACTTTTCTTTAAGAGACACGATTTTGTTCAGGAACATATCGTTCTGCTTATTCGAGAGCAGGAAGGTCTTGATTTTTTGAGCGACTTCTTCAAAAGGAATGACCCTTTCCTCGGTTTTATCACTAAGATAGATGATATGGTAACCATAGACTGTCTTGACATCCCCTTTGATTTCATGAATGGTCATATCCTTCAGGGCATCATCGAATTCCTTAACCATCTGTCCCTGCCCAAAATAACCAAGATCCCCGCCGTTTGATTTAGACGGGCAGGTAGAGTGCTCCTTTGCCAGGTCCTCAAAAGACGTATTGCTTTCGGCAATCAGTGTCATGACCTGGTCATGCTCCTCTTTTGTGGCGACCAGAATATGTTTTGCACTGTATTTTAAGGGTTCCTTAAAATTAGACGGGTTATTTTCGTAATAGGCCTTGGTTTCTTCATCTGTCACAGTTGCATTCATAAGAAAAGATGCTATTGCAAAGCTTTTTAAAAGTTTTTCTTTTGCAGTTTCAAGTTCCTTTAAGAAATCCGGTTTTTCATCAAGTTTTTCGTCCAGAGCATCAAGGTAGAAAAGTTCGTGGGCGATAAGCTCTTCAAGTATTCCTCTCCTTGCCTCCGGGGTGGAGTACGCTGATGCCTGTTCAGGTGAGACTGTCGTTAAAAGAAAGTCGATGTCTGCATCGCTTATTGTTCTGTCGTTTATGGTTGCTAGTATTTTACTCATGTTATCCTCCTTAATAATTGATAATAATTTTCAAGTATTTTTATTATAGCACACTCTGCAAGGCTGGAGGCGGTTCTTTTCTCTAAAAAAAATAAACAGGATCCCTTGCGGGATCCTGAAGAGAAAATCATTTTAGTATTTTTTGGTTAAAATCAAATAAACAGGTTTGTATCAGATTCTTCCGCCGCGGCCAGGTAATTGGCAACACCGGCATACTGAATGCCGTCAATTAATTCATCTTTTTTTATCCCCATAACATCCATAGACATGGTACAGGCGATGATTTCCACTCCGCTGGCCATTGCATATTTCATAAGATCTTCTAAAGATTGTACATTTTTATCCTTCATCACCATGCGCATCATGGCAGTACCCATTCCGCTCATATGCATTTTGGAAAGCTGCAGCTTTTTGCTGCCCTGAGGCATCATGAAACCAAACATGCTCTCGATCAAGGATTTCTTGACCTTGACATTTTCATGCTTTCTTAGGATGTTCAATCCCCAGAAGGTAAAGAACATGGTTACCTTTCTGCCCATGGAAGCCGCACCGTTTGCGATAATGAAGGCTGCCAGAGCCTTGTCCAGGTCTCCACTGAATACGACCATGGTCTTATCGTTGTACACACGGTCAGGAACAGGACTCGTCGCTCCTGAAGCACAGAAAGCAGCAGCTGAGTCGACAGATCCAATTTCGGTTCCTTTCATTATGCACACCTTTGTAGCTTTGCCGTCAAACTCCTCCTTCAAGAGGGTGTTGTTGGTTCTTCTGCACCATGCACCTATATCTGCAGTGAAACCCATATCGGTAGAGGTTATCTCAACGGTGTCGCCATCATGGATCGTCTGAATGGCGTTATACACCTGCATGATTGGTCCTGGGCATTGCAGGCCTCTGGCATCGATGGTTACTTTCTGTCTGGGTTGCCGCCCTGACACCTCTTCGTCGCTGCCCGATTTCCCACTGTCCCCAGGGAATTCGATTTTGCCTTCCCGATTGTAGTACATATTGCTGTAGGAGGTGTAGCCGCCCACGAGATTTTTGACCTTGAAGCCGTTTTGCTGAAGTATCCGAACGGATACCCATGCCCTGACGCCTACAGCACAATAAACTATGACGGTTTTTTTCTTGTCCAGCTCTGAAAGGCGGTGTCTCAACTCATCAACCGGGATGTGTACGGAGTTTGGAATATAGCCAAGAGTCCTTTCAGCGGCTGTTCTTACATCGAGAATGATATTTCCATTTGGATCAAGGGTATCAAGTTCGTGCACATTTATAATTTCTTCATTTTTCTCAAGAATGTTGGTTGCAACAAAACCAGCCATGTTTACTGGATCCTTTGCCGAAGAGAAAGGTGGTGCATAAGCAAGTTCAAGCTCCTTCAGATCATAAACTGTTCCTCCAAACCGAATGGCCGTGGCGATCACATCGATCCTCTTATCTGAACCTTCTCCTCCTACGATCTGTGCACCCAGTACTTTACCGGAGGGAATTTCAAATATTAATTTCAAATGCATGGTTTCGGCACCGGGATAGTAGCCTGCATGGCTTGCTGGGTGGATTTCAATCGTAAGATAATCTTCTCCATAAACCTTGTTCAGTCTTTTCAGGATCTTTTCATTTGTGCCGGTAGTGGCAACCGTCAGGTCAAAGACCTTCGCAACGGAGGTACCCTGGGTTCCTTTATATTCTTCCTTGTTACCGCTGATGGTGTTGGCAACCATTCTGCCTTGCTTATTTGCAGGACCGGCAAGGGGAATCATTGTAGGAACTTTGTTGACAAAATCCTCGACCTCAATGACATCGCCTACCGCATAGATGGAAGGGTCAGAGGTTTGAAGGAATTTGTCGACGATGATACCGCCTCTTTGGTTGAGGTCAAGACCGGCATCTTTAGCAAGCTGGCTGTTTGCCTTTACACCAATCGCCAGGATCACAAGGTCGGCTTCAATCTCTTTGCCCTGAGAAGTAAGAACCGTCGTTTTGCCGTCAGCATATTTAAATTCTTTTACGCCGTCTCCCAGAATCAGGTCAACTTTTTTTGTTTCCATATGTCTATGAAGATATTGTGCTATTTCAAAGTCAACAGGAGCCATAACCTGGTCTGCCATCTCAATGATTGATACTTTTACTCCAATTTCATGAAGATTTTCAGCCATTTCAACACCGATGAAACCTCCGCCGATTACAGCAGCGGTCTTAACCGTATTCTTGGTCAGGTATTCCTTAATGGCATCCGTATCTGGTATGTTCCATATGGTAAAAATATTTGGTGAACCAATCCCGGGAATAGGCGGTTTGAGGGGTGCTGAGCCTGTTGAAATAATAAGATCGTCATAGGACTCGGTATATTCTTCACCAGAAGCCTTCTTAACGGTTACAACCTTATTTTCCTTGTCGATGGAAACGACCTCGTTTTTAACCCGGACATCGATATTGAACCTGCTTTTCATAGCGGCTGGAGTTTGAAGCAGAAGTTTACTTCGGTCCTTGATTACATCTCCGATGTAATAAGGAAGTCCGCAATTTGCAAAGGAGATGTAGTCACCTCTTTCAAAGATAATGATTTCAGCGTTTTCATCCATTCTTCTCAGTCTTGCAGCTGCGCTGGCGCCTCCGGCTACTCCTCCGATTATAAGTACTTTTTTCGACATTAGTTAGTGCCTCCTATTCAAAATAATGATTTTAAAATTTTTCTTACATCCTCATCCACAACAGCGTAGAGGATTTCGTTTTTCTTTCTTTTTCCCTCAATGATTCCGGCTGCCTTAAGCTTAGACACATGCTGGGATACCGTAGATTGGGGGATGCACAAGCATTCCTGCATCTCTGAGACATTGTGATCTCCTGAGTTTAAGAGATTTTTAACGATACAAAGCCTTACAGGATGTCCGATTGCTTTCAAGATTTCAGCTTTTTTTTCTAAATCAGTGTCAATACCATAATGTTTCGTATAAATCACCACCTGTTATTGTATTGCTATATTGCTATATTAAGATAATACAATATTGTGATGGAATTGTCAAATGAAATAAATAAAATATTGTCAAAATGTTTACAAGAGAATAATGCGTCGAAGATGCTGTTCACTTTGTAAATAAGTGATAAAATATAAATATAGCCGCCTGATAGGAGTGATAAATTTGAAAGAAGCTATGTTTTATGAAAAACATGAAGGATTGGAAGTAAAATGTCATTTGTGCCCCCATAACTGTACCATCAAGGATGGAAAAACCGGGATATGCCAGGTCAGAGAAAATATTGGGGGAACTCTGTTCAGTCTGAATTATGGGAAGATCAGTTCGTTGCATCTGGATCCTGTGGAAAAGAAACCACTACAAAGATTTATGCCGGGAACCTTTACCTTGTCTATGGGCAGTTTTGGATGCAATATGAGATGTCCCTGGTGTCAGAATTATACCATCTCAAAAGGAAAGCCTTCGACTCAGGATATGACACCACGGGAAATTGTGGAGATCGCGCTGGAAAATGATTACCCATCCATATCCTACACCTATAACGAACCCACGGTATATTACGAGTTCATGCTGGATACCGCGAAACTTGCCAGAGAAAAAGGCATTAAAAACATCATGGTAACGAATGGTTTCATCAACGAAGGACCTCTCAGGGAACTTTTAAAGTACATTGATGCTATGAATATCGATCTTAAAACCTATAATGACAAGAATTATAAAAAGTTCTGCGGAGCGGACCTGGAGAGTGTCAAGAAAGTAATCGAGATTTCCAGCAGAGCCTGCCATGTGGAGATTACTGCCCTCATGGTCACAGGGGTGAATGATAATATCCATGAACTTCTTCAGATGATCAAGTGGGTGGCATCGATAAATGCGGAAATACCTTTTCATCTTTCAAGATATTATCCCATGTATAAGTATTTTGAACCTGAAACAGACAGGGACAGGATATTCGAGGCAGAAAGTATGGCCAGGGAATATCTGAAATATGTCTACACAGGTAACATATAAGGAGCTGATTGATATGTATTTAAAAGGAGCGGGGATATCACCTCATCCGCCTATCATCATCCCCGAAATAGGGAACGGAGAAGAACAAAAATCCTCTGGGACCATTGAGGGTATGAATAAGTTGGGAAGATTTGTACAAGAGCTGGAACCAAAGGTGATCGTGCTGATCACCCCCCATGGGAATGTATTTTCTGATGGGATATGCATATTGGATTATGATAGTCTGAAAGGGGACCTGAAGGAATTTGGGTATTATGATTATACCGTTGAAAAAAAGGTAAGCAGGGAATTTATGGTTAGTTTCAACAGCGTCCTGAGAAATTGCGATGTCCCCTACTTATTCATTGGACCTGAAGATGCAACGCATTATAGGATCCAGGGAAAATTGGATCATGGCTGTATCGTACCTTTATACTATATCGATAAATATTATCAGGACTACCAGATCGTACACATCTCCATTGGCATGCTGCCCCTTAAGGATCACTAC
>JAAXUP010000214.1 GCA_013335935.1 Eubacteriaceae bacterium
GGTGTTTATATGATCAATTTCCTCACGATTAATGCCGGCATCTTTTAAAGCATTGACCATGGCAAGGGCGGCCCCCTTGCCGTCAGGATGTGGCGATGTCATGTGGTAAGCATCGCCTGACAGGCCTCCTCCGATCACTTCGGCATAGATTTTTGCACCCCTTGCTTTAGCATGTTCCAGTTCTTCGAAGATCAACCCGCAACCACCTTCGCCGAGAACGAATCCGTCGCGGTCTTTATCATAAGGCCTGGATGCTGTTTTGGGATCGTCATTCCTGGTTGAAATGGCATGCATGGAATTGAACCCTCCAACGCCCCCGATGGAAATAGAGGCTTCAGAACCGCCGGTGATAAAAGCCTCGGCCATTCCGAGCCGGATGTAGTTGAAAGAATCGACCATCGCATTAGCTGCAGAAGCGCAGGCTGAGACCGTCGCGAAATTAGGCCCCATAAATCCATACCTGATCGAGATATGGCCTGCAGCGATATCAGCGATCATTTTTGGAATGAAAAAGGGATTGAAACGAGGGGTTCCGTCACCATTGGCAAAGGCAATCATTTCGTTCTCGAAGGTTTCCAGACCGCCGATGCCGGATGCCCATATGACACCAATCCTCTCCTTATTGACTTTTTCCAGATCAAGACCGGAATCCTTAAGGGCATGATCAGCCGCAATGATGGCAAATTGTGCATAAGGATCATATTTTCTGATCTCTTTACGGTCAAAATATTCGCTGAGGTCGAGATTTTTTACCTCGCACGCAAACTGCGTTTTGAATTTGGAAGCATCAAAACGGGTAATCGGGCCGGCGCCGCTAACCCCATTGATCAATCCGGTCCAGAAATCCTGCACCGTATTGCCCAATGGGGTAAGGGCTCCAAGTCCGGTAATAACTACTCGGCGGAGAGTCATTTAAGATAGAAAAATTATTTGGTGTTCTCCTCGATGTATTTGATGGCATCACCAACGGTTCCTATCTTTTCCGCTGCATCATCAGGGATTGCAATGTTGAATTCCTTTTCGAATTCCATGATGAGTTCAACCGTATCCAGGGAATCAGCGCCTAAATCGTTCGTGAAGCTGGCTTCAGGGGTAACTTCGTTTTCATCTACACCAAGCTTATCAACTATGATAGCTTTTACTCTGGTTGCTATGTCAGACATACTTAAAATGATTTTGGTTAAACAAGGTGCAAAGAAAATAATATTCTTGACACAAAGCAACAAGAAAATAAAATATTTTGAAAGTGCATTTTTCTATTTCACACAAAATCAATTATATATTATTTTTTAAATATTTATATTCGTCTTTTTCAATGTTATATTCTAATTAGTTATAGATCAGATTTTTAAAGAAAAATAAAATCGAATCGGGCTAAATTCAGTACATTTGATTGTCAGAACCATTATCGTACTATGAAAAACATTGCCATTTTCGCATCAGGCAGCGGGACCAACGCACAGAATATTGCTGAATACTTCAATCACCATCCCATTATCAACGTATCCCTGGTGCTAACCAATAACCCTGATGCTTTTGTGCTCGAAAGGGCAAAAAGCCTGGGAATACCCTCGGTCGTTTTTACCCGGAAGGATTTTTATGAAACCGCTTATGTGCTGGACATCCTTCAGGAATATCAAATAGATTATATTGTTTTAGCCGGATTTTTATGGTTTGTGCCTGATCAAATCCTGAAAGAATATTCCCGCAGGATCATTAATATTCACCCGGCCCTGCTCCCGAAACACGGCGGCAAAGGAATGTATGGCGATAAAGTCCACCGGGCGGTCATACAATCAGGTGATAAGAAGACAGGGATCAGCATTCATTTTGTTAATGATCATTATGATGAAGGGGAGATGATCTTCCAGGATTCCTTTGAGGTCCTTCCCGGAGATACCGCGGAGAGCATTGCTTTGAAGGTTCATGCTTTGGAGTATAAGCACTTTCCAAGGGTGATAGAGGAGGTTGTCATTGGTGGTCATTGATTGTCATTGGTTACTGGTCACTGGTTCTTGGTCATTAGTCATTAGTCATTAGTCATTGGTTCTTGGTAGATATAAACAATTGTTAATAACCTTTGTGATTAACTTGTTGACAGAGGGGAAGAAAAAGCCTTGACTTGGGCATTCGATTCGGCATATCTTTGTTTCATCAGGTCAGCGATAAAAGGCTGGCTCGGGATCGCAGGGCAGAGGCAACGCTAAGTCCGCAAGGAGGAGGCAGCCGCCAAAGTCCGCCCCAGACAACCAGGTAGCCGCAAGGTGACGGAAGCGAGGGGGAGTCCAGATCAGACAACGCCGAAAGGCAGCGCGAGAGAAGACCGGCGGGCTCAGAGCTGAAAACCGGAAAGCTA
>JAAXUP010000003.1 GCA_013335935.1 Eubacteriaceae bacterium
GGATCTCACCCATTAAAAGCGCCGTTTTCACATCTTTAAAATAGGTCAGAACATGGATCTCTTCTCTGGTATTGACTTCGATTCCCGGGAGCAGCAGCAGTTCATTCTCAATGGCAATTTTCTCCATAGCCGGGAGGTTCATAGCGGTATTGTGGTCGGCCACGGCTATGATATCAAGACCAATAAGTTTCGCCATATTGACGATATTATTTGGCGTCATATCCTCATCTCCGCAGGGAGAAAGGGCGGAATGAATATGCAGATCAACCGCATAGGGCTGAGTGTCCATGGTTACAGTCTTTCCTTGAATTCACAGGCAATTTTGTAAGCATCCAAAGGAGTAGTAAAAACCGCGATCCCTTCCTCAGATGCTCTTGCCAGGGTATTTTCTTCCGCCTTGATATTTTCAGGCAAAATAATGCAGCTCATTTCTAAAAGCACAGCTACCGCGATGATATTCATATGGGTCTGTACGGTTATCCATGCACTCCCCTTTCCCGCATGGGCCATTACCCAGCTTAAAAGATCTCCGATATAAACACTTTCGATTTCTTTATTCAGATCTATATCTTCATTAAGAAGCTTCAACCCTTCCAGTGATGCCAGGTCTTTCAAAATCATTCAATATCATCTCCTTCATTTTTCTCCTTCATTACTGGCACAACCTTCTCTGAGAGGTCGTACATCAGCTTGGAAAGCTCATTAATGGCTTCTCTGAGCACGAAGATACAATCAACCTCACTTGCCTGTCCTCGTACGATATCTTCCGCCAGAGCTCTGCAGTCAGGCGCGCCGCAGGATCCGCAATCGATCCCCGGCAATGTTCCCTGTATCCTGTCCATCATCTCCATCTTTTCCATCGCTTTTTTAATATCCGGATCAAGAGGGGTGACAGGCATACGGTATACTTCCCCATGCCTGTTCAGAAAGCCCGAATCGTAATAATCCTTTATCATTTCGTCCGTGATATCATTCTCCATATTTTTCTTTTCAGCAGATCTGTCCATGATCTTTTTCTTTGCGATAAATGTATTTTCTACGGTCAGGCAGCCCCCGACACAGCCTCCGATGCAGGCCAGGCCCTCGAAGAAGTCCAGATCGCTGAGACGGCCGTTTTCGATTTCCTCAAGCACTCCAATAACATTATGTATCCCATCCACATTGATGATCTGTTTTTGAGGAATGAAACTTGACTCTCCACCGGTATGCGCCCAGATAAGGCCTCTTCCCGAGGAGTGCTGAAGATTTTCTTCTTCGATGGAATCCAGCTTGTCAAGAAGCTCGGGATAAATTTCTTTTATGGAAATAGAAGCATCCACGCTTGATTCTGCATTATCCCAGGGAATATAATTGTGGATCGTCGTTGCCTTAGCTGCGCAAGGGGTAATGAAAATGATCCCAATATCCTTGGCTTCCAGATTTTTTTCCTTCATGATCCGTTTCCTGGCGATTCGGGCAGTTATTTCCATGGGTGATTCCAGACTTACCAGATTTGGAATAAGTTCCGGGAACCTCACTTGAATAAGCCTGACCACTGCCGGACATGCCGATGATATCAGGGGCTTTCTGACAGTTTTCCCTTCAAGCTCAAATTTCAATGCTTCTCCCACGATTTCTGCACCGTAGGCTACCTCACAGACTTCATCAAACCCAATTTTTTTAAACGCGGTAAGGATTTTATTCACGCTGATATTCCTCTTGAATTGGGCGATGGTTGTTGGCGCAGGCATTGCCACCGTGTATTTATAGTCTTTTAAAATATTCAAACTATCGGTTACTGCATTTTTTGCATGATAAGGACAGACACGGATACATTCTCCACAGTCTATACATCTTTCCTTTATTATTGTAGCTTTCCCGTTTCTAACCCGTATCGCTTGAGTCGGGCAATTTCTTAGGCAGGTTGTACAACCCTTGCATTTGCTCTTGTCAAGTACAACCGAATGGTAATAATCCTTCACAGGTTCACCGCCTTCAGATATTAAATATCATTTTTATTTTTGTCCCCGTTGGAACTTCTGATTCAATGTAGAATTCATCTGCACATTTTTTCATATTTGGAAGACCCATACCGGCCCCAAATCCCATTTCTCTTATTTCATGTCCGGCAGTAGACCAACCCTCTGTCATGGCCAGATCCACATTTTCGATTCCCGGGCCGTAATCTTCTGTCTCCACAAATATTCTGTCACCGTCGATTAAAAGATCGATTTTCCCTCCCAATGAGTGTATGGCAATATTCATCTCGGCTTCATAGGAAGCGATGGCTATCCTTCGAATGATCGAAGAATCTACCCCCAGCTGCTTCAGCGTCCTCTTTATCGTCCTGGATGCATCCCCGGCACTTGAAAAATCACGGCTTCCAACATTAAAAGTCATTTCATAGGTATCAGCCATTATTCCATATCTCCCAAGCCTTTTTTATAAAGCCTTCCACAGGATTCATATAATGGCAATTCTGTGGTCATAATGACCATATTAAGTTCTTCTGCCTGTTGGATCAGATCCGGAGTGGGGGTCTTATCTCTGACAAAAACCAGACATTCGATATTTGCCATTTCGGCAGTTTTTAAAACGTGAATATTAGTAAGGCCGGTTAGTAAAACGACATTTTCCTTGGCGAATCTTAGTACATCACTCATCAGGTCGCAGCCGCATGCCAGCGACACTTCATAATCAAGTTTATCTTCACCGCATAAGATGCTGGCTTTTAGTATGTCTCTTATTTCATAGAGCTTCATATATTGCCCTCCCTGTATCTTTCGAATTCCCGAATATACTCTAATAATAAATTAAATGTACGGTTAATACAACTTAAATAATAGCAGTGAGGTTACTATTCAGTCCGTCTTTTTGATTCTCATCCCTGTCCCTGATAATATATCTTTCACGTCCTGATCAGACAATGTGTAACTGAAAAATGTTTTATAGAAATTTTTCGTCTCCTTGTAAAGGTCAATATCTTTGAATAAATCCGGATATAAAGTCTTGTCGAGCCAAAGGATCGCCAAAGGAGTTTCAATTGAACCAGGGTGGCCCCATCTGGAGATTCCCACAGGCATCTGATACACAGTACGATTATTTACAGCGTCCAGACCCTTCCATTTGCTGTCGGTCAGGATATAGTTGGCTACGCCTTCTTCATTAGCAATTATTACCTCTGGATCCCAAATAAATATCTGCTCAAGACTGGCATAATTTTTATTTTCAACTAAGTTCAGTTCTTTATCAACAGAGACATTGATTACACCTGCTGACTCCATCCAGTCAGCGGACAATGAATCCTCGCTGTCTGTCCTTACTGCTTCGTTTACCGAGTGATAGACTTTGATTTTTTCTTCCGCTGATAAGTTCTTCGTTCTTTCTTCGGCCAGGGCTATGCATTTACGGTAATACTTTGTATATGCTTCAGCTTTTTTTACAGCATCCCCTCCGCATACCTTGCCGATGATTTCCACCGCTTGTATTTGCTCTTCCATGTTTGTATAATCAGCGCAGACCGCCGGTATACCCAATTCAGATATTTTCTTCATTTCTTGTTCATTGGAAGCCGTGTCCGAACGCACAAAAACCACATCAGGGTCCGCTTTGATCAGCTCTTCTATGTTGATGGAACCATCTGTGAATGGCACAAGGGCATTATCGATATCAGGGAATAATTTGACAAAAAGTTTATCTCTTTTTAAACCTTCAACCACAGCGACGATCTTATCGTCCTGCTCTAAAAGTCCTAAAGCATGACCTGTAAAGGCATAGAGGCATGCGATTTTCTCCACTTTTTCAGGAATTATGACACTTCTCCCTGCGGAATCGATAATTTCAAAACTTTGCTCATCTGTACCTGATGGTTCATTTGCTTTCCAGCAGCCTGATAGAAAAAAAACAATGCATAGCAAGGCAATCAATAAAATTATTCTTTTTTTCATCACAGCATTCCTCCCAGTATTTTACTTGTTTTCAACTATGCACAGAAGGGATTCATTTGTCCATCTTCGATATCTGCAGTTTAGACAAGAACGTTTGCTTTCTGTGACTTGTTCCTCCATCACGTCAGGAATGAATGCTTCACAGCCTTCAAGATAGATGCGGTTGTTGCCATAAGCTCTCATTCTTTTTTTATCCATGGTTGTCCATATTTTACGGTCTTCCAGCCAGTGGACGATCAACGTAACGACTCCGCCCGTCAACATGGGCTTTGCTTTCCATTCCACATATATTTTTTCATTGTCATCAAGCTGCATCAGATTTTCATCCACTACCTGCCGGATGATGCTCTCTTCCTTCAGCTGTTTGACAGCGTAAGATTCTCCTTTAAGAAACTGCTTGATCTCGCCTTTGACTTCGCCATCATTTCCTCCCAGCCGCAGTCCGATACCCGCAACCGCGCCAATGACGCCTTGTCCGGTTCCTCCAACTTCCTTTAGGTATACCTTCGCGGAGTCGGCCAGATCATAGGCCTCCTTTTTAGTGAGTACAATCTTCTTAGCCCGAAGTCCGAAATCCAAAAGCAGTTTTCCATTTAAACCTTCGTTGATTTTGGTTATGCAGATTCCCGGATCTGAGCCTTCTGCGCTCTCTGCTTTCAGATATTCAGTAGCAATCTCTACGATTTGATTATAATTTTTCTTATCCGTTTCGCAATCAAAACACATGGAACTATTGTGAGAAGTATAAGGGATATCCTCATGGAGTAAAAGCTGATGTCTGGTAATAATACCACACTCCCCTAAACCTCTGTTTTTAATCAATTCTGCTATTTCCTGGGCTATGGCTCCTGTACCCTTGGATTCCAGATTATCTGTATCATCGATACAAATCAGCAATTTCATCTTCACGTCACCCTTTCGTTTTTTACTTAAAATCAAGAGGGATCATGTACCGAAGCAACCGATCGTTCTCAAGATTATCGTAAACTTTGGTTTTCATCCTAAAAATATGCTCCATATTTTTTTCATTCAGCGTTTCACAGGCACTGCCGTAGGCTCCAAAAATTCCTTTATCCATGATGGCTACATTTGTTGGTATCCCCTGACTTTCAAAGAAAAAAGCATGATTTGGAAAATGTGTTGCCATAACAATGGATATTTTGCTCTCTTTGATCAGTTTTGTCATATGCTTGATTATACTTAACTCATGATAAAAATCCAGATGTGAAGTAGGCTCATCAAAGATCATCAGATCAGCTTCCTGTGCAAGAGCTCTTGCAAATTTGACAAGCTGGGATTCTCCTCCGCTAAGGCTGTTGAAATTCCTGTTCATGAATTTCTCCATTCCCACTTTTTTAAGACAATCCATTGAAATTTCTATGTCCATTTTCCTTGGGGAATCAAACATGGAAATATGGGCAGTTCTGCCCATAAGAACGATTTCAAGTACAGTGTAATCAAATGTGTGCTTTTGCTTCTGAGGTATATACGAGATTTTTTTTGCCATTTCCGTCATTGAAATATCAGAGATGTTTTCACCTTCAATAAAAATTTCTCCCTTTTCAACCTTGTTCATTCCAAGAATACACTGGATCATTGTGGTTTTCCCGCACCCGTTTGGACCTAAGACACAAAGCATTTCACCCTTTTTAAGGGTAAAACTAATATCATTCAAGATTTTGTTTTTATTTGGATAGACAAAACTCAAATTTCGGACATCAATTATTGGCATCACCAATCCCCAACCCCTCTCTTGTTTTTGAGAATAATGATATAGATCGGCCCTCCGATCAAAGCAGTAAGGATGCCTAAAGGAATCTCACTTCCGGTGATGGAACGTGCGATATCATCCACAATCAAAAGAAAGCTTCCACCCATAGTAATGCATAAGGGAATCAGCTTTCTGTTGTCATTGCCTACAAGCATTCTGCCTATATGAGGGATCACCAGCCCGATCCACCCTATTGTTCCGCTTATACAAACTGACCCTGCAGTAGCCAGAGCTGTACAGGTGATGATGATCCCTCTGTACAAAGCTGTATTGACTCCCATAGACCGGGCTTCAGTCTCCCCCAGGGATAAGACATTGATCCTCCAGCGTACAAGCATGATCCCAGCCATGCCAATAACAATCGGTATGGATGCAACAAGCAGATCTCTATAATTAGCCCTTGCCAGGCTCCCCATGAGCCAGAAGGTTATTTCGGAAAGCTCCTGATAAGGGTCAGCTATGTACTTGGCAAATGATATCAGTGCCGAAAATATGGAGGATATGATCACTCCTCCTAAAACCAACATGATCGTGGGAGCCGCTTTGTAGATTTTACCCACCGAATAGCTCAATCCCACTGCTATCAGTCCAAAAACAAAAGCAAATACGTAGTTCAGTACCATACTATTAAATAAAATTATTGAAAGACAGGCTCCAAATCCGGCACCTGCGCTTACTCCCAGCATTCCCGAATCAACCAGTGGATTCCTGAAGACTCCCTGCAAAGCTCCGCCACTTACTGCCAGTGCAGCTCCCACTAAAAGCGCCATAAGTATTCTTGGCATTCGAATTTGCCATACCAGCGTTTGCTCCATCAGAGAGAATCCGGTGTGATCTCCAGTAATTGCAGCTTTCAAGATTGCAAGAAGCTGGGATGCTGCAAGAGGGTACCTTCCGATGAACAAGGATATAAATACCAGGATGATGGGTACAACAAAACCTGCAGTCAAGATGATTTTACTATTTATTTTACCTGTACTCATCATCCACCATCCCCCTTTATTTTTTGATTAGTTTCACTGCAACTACAGCCATCCCAGCTAAAATGCCCCAGTATACGATATTCGTTTGATCCCCGGTTTTAGGATTTTTTGCAGTTGTTGATGCAGCTGCTTTATTGGCAGTTGCTGTATTTTGCGAGACTGCAGCCGCAACTGTCGAGAATGTGATCGTCACAGGTGCCCCGAGTACATCACCACTTTTACTTTCTAATTTGCTGCCAATTTTCAACGCATATGTTTTTCCTGTCTGAAGTCCCCCGACAACCTGTATGATTACATCATTTCTTCGTTCCGGGTCTACGTTGTCATCAACCATAACTACATTGATGCTGACTTTGTTTCCTGTTTCATCTGTCATGGAAAAAGCGCTCATGTTGCTGTCCCTGACACTCATATTGACTACATTTTTTGAAAACACCAAAAGGATCTTTCTTCCGGTTTCCACATTTTTTTCGTTGTTTGCAATTGTGGAGCTTTCCAGTTTCAATGGGTCAGCGCTGCCGCCGCCACTCCCGCTACCACTTCCCGTTCCGCTTCCAGAAGCCAGTACTGAACCTCCCATTACCATCAAACTAAGTACAATCATGATTGCGATGCTTTTAATAAATCTTTTCACAATAATCTTCCTCCCTTTTTTTATCATTAATTTTGCAAAAAAAAACCATCCCAAAAAAGGAATGGATAAAAATCATGAAAATTTCATACAATTGTTCATTCATCCTTTCCACACTGGGAGGCGTAGTCGTTTCCATCTACACCCTAATGGTCTGCACTCTTAGGTATACACCCTTAGAATCTCGACTCGGATATTATTCTATTATGATATGCTGCTACAGCTATTATACCTTTGATCATTCATGATGTCATTAAAAATAATCAGAATAATCAATCATTTATTTGATCAGTGTATATCTCGCTTTCGCCCTCTGAGATGTATCCCCTCATCCAGCCAATTACTTCCAGATTGTTCAGCGGTACATTCCCCCCAAGGGTCTCTCTGATTTCTCTCGTATCAAAGATAAACTCTTTATCATTGTATCGGTGTTTGTAGATGAAATTATTGGATTCTCCCAGCATCATGACAATGGTGATGATTGTATCTGTCATGTTTCCTAAGGGAGCTCTGTCAATGTGGTCATATTGAAAGGTGCTTATCACGCTGGTCCCTAAACCTACCTTTGACAAAATTTGAAGTTTTCCCCCACACCTTTCTGCAGCTGCCTCCAGAAGTGAAATCCCCAAGCCTACTGTTCTTGTCGTCCTGGAAGTTACGAAAGGATCCCTGACTTTTCCAAGCATATCCTTGGGTATTCCTTTTCCATTATCAGTGATCTTCAGTGTGAGCCAGTTATTTTCAACATCTTCCTTTACGGTGAGTTTTACCAGGCTGGCCCCCCCTTTAATGGAATTTTCAAATATATCGATAATATGAAGGGATATTTCTTTCATAATGACGGCCTCCTGTTTGCTACCTGATTACTTTTCTGTATTATTCTCCCCGGACAAAGCTTCCTCTGCGTTATATGAGCTTCTGACAAACGGGGATGAAGCCACGTATTTGAATCCCATGTCAACGGCGATCAGCCTGTACTCTTCAAACACCTCAGGATGGATATATTCAACAACATCGTGATGTTCTTTTGAGGGTCTCAGATACTGGCCGATGGTAAGAAAATCGCAGTCAACAGCCTTCAAGTCCTTCATGACCTCCAGCACCTGTTCCTTCTTTTCTCCAAGGCCGAGCATGATTCCCGATTTTGTGTAAATAGAAGGGTCCATCTCTTTCACTCTCTTCAAAAGTTCCAGCGACCTTTCATAAATCGCCATTGGTCTTACTTCATGATAAAGTACAGGCACGGTTTCCAGGTTGTGATTGATAATGTGAGGTTTTGCCTCCACCACTTTTTTCAGGGCATCATAATCACCCTGAAAATCAGGGATAAGGACTTCAATGATCACATCGCTGTCCAATTTTTTGATTTCACCGATTACTTTAGCAAAATGCCCTGAACCTCCGTCTGCCAGATCATCCCGGGTAACGGATGTGATCACCACATGTTTCATTTTCATCATTTCAACAGCTTTAGCGATGTTCTTCGGTTCATCCGGATCAGGATGCCCTGGATCCCCTTTTGATACATTGCAAAAAGTACAGTTTCTGGTACACACGCTTCCCAAAATCATGAAGGTTGCTCTTTTTTTACTGAAGCACTCGCTTCTATTGGGACACATGGCTTCGTCGCATACGGTGCTTAACCCAAGGTCCTTAAGAAGTTTTTCCACTTCTTCTGAATGCCCTGCTCGCTTAAAGGAAACTTTTAGCCAGTCAGGCTTATTTTTAATATTCTCTCCCATTGATAACCTCACCTAAATCTATTTTATTTATTTCTGCGTTGAATTCTTCTCCAAAATATCGGATCAACAGATCCTTCGCTTCAGCCATATCTATTTCTCTTCCCAGGATTTTCTCCAGGGAAATTGGATTTCTATCCGTCAGTCCACAGGGGTTAATAAGCTTGAAGTGGTCCAGATTGGTTTTCACATTATATGCAAAACCGTGCATAGTTATCATGTGTCTGATATGTATTCCAATGGCTGTAATTTTATCCGTTCCTATCCATATGCCCGTATACTCTTTGTCTTCCTTATGAGCTTCGATCCCATATTCGATCTTCAGCAATCTGATGAACATATTCTGTATGTTATCCAGATAATCCTTGGCCCCAAGGCCCGCTTTTTTAAGATTGATAATCGGGTATCCAACGATCTGACCTGGTCCATGATAGGTTACGTCCCCTCCCCTGCTGGTTTTGAAAATACTGATGCCCATTTTTTCCAGGACACTTTTTTCCGCCAGCACATTATCATCCTTGCCTCTGCAGCCTAAAGTCAGCACAGGCGGATGTTCCACCAAAAGCAAAGTGTCACCAACTTCATCATTGTCCCGCATATCCCTTATCAGTGTCTGAAGGGAAAGGCATTTTCCATATTCCATTGTCCCAAGATCGATTACATTAAGTTTCATAGGGTCTCCTTAAATGCTTAAATTATTCTATTTTGAAGCGCTTTATTGAGTCAAGTTGTTCTTCAGCACTTTAGCACTTTAGCACTTTAGCACTTCTACGCTTTTCGCCAACCACCTAACCACCTAGTCACCCAACCACCAAAAAAGTCCAAGTCGCAAGTCCCAAGTCCTAAGTATGCCAGATTCAAGCATTTCCGCAATTCACTACTTCAACACTTACGCATTTAAACGCTTTTGCCCTTTTGCTTTTCGCTAATCGTTAGTCACCTGGAGGCTAATTGCTAACTGCCAACCACCTAACCACCTAGTCACCCAACCACCTAATGTAAATATTTGGTAGTAGTTGAATAAAAAAAATGGTGCGAAGGGGGGGACTTGAACCCCCACGGAAATAATATCCACATGCCCCTCAAACATGCGCGTCTGCCGGTTCCGCCACCCTCGCACTAACTTTAAAAAAAGAACAGCGTCATTGACGCATGATTCTCACATGTGAATGTAGACATCACATGAAATATATTATAAACGCTTATGCAAAAAATGACAACTGTTATTTGCCCTGGAAAGGAATATTTTCTTTGACTTTATCCCACAAAGCTACCACTGCAGCCTTCAGCTCTTCCAAAGTGCCATCATTGTATATGATGTAGTCAGCTTTCTCCATTTTCTTTTCATTGCTCATCTGAGCTTTTATACGATTCTTAGCGTCCGTTTCTGTCAGAGCATCTCTTTTCATGAGCCTTTTTAATTGCAGGTCTTCCGGTGAAACAATTAAGATCACCTTATCGACCCTATTTATCAGATTTTCTTCAATTAGAAGAGGCACATCGTAGATGATATTATGAACGCCGGAATTACTCAATGCTTTTACCTCCAGCTCAAACAGCCTGGCTACCTCAGGGTGAACGATGGAATTAAGTTTTTTTAATTTGCCGCTGTCGGCAAATACCATCGCTGCCAGGGCTTTCCGATCCAGAGCTCCGAAGTTATCCAAAATTTCTCTGCCAAATTCCTCCTGAATTTTCTTTAGTCCGTCACTTCCTGGCTGGACTGCCTTCCTTGCCAGCACATCCGCATCTATGACAGTGACATTCAGCGCTTCCCTGAATATCCTGCTGACCGTGCTTTTCCCAGAGGCTATGCCTCCGGTGAGTCCAAATATTTTCATACACCTGCCCCTTTCAAGCTATTTTGTAAGATGATTTCTTTTCGAATCATTGTAATAAATGCTTAGCAGCCTGAAACTTCTCAACCAGAGATAAAATACAAAGGGGAAAAATAGCACCATAAGCTCCGTTCGCCCAGACATGATCAGGAAATTGAAAGTACCATGAAGGATGACTGGAATATAAAGTGATTTTCTGAAATACCCCTTGCACTTGACAGGATCTGAGCAATATTTGGACATGGAAATGTAATACCCCATGGTCACTCCAAACATCATATGGGCAGGTACTGAGAGCAGACCTCTGTAGATGCCGATGTTTTGAATATGGCTGAAGTTGTACAGATACATAATATTTTCCACTGCTGCAAAACCTAATGCGATAAAAACAGCATATATGATCCCATCCAGTTTCTCATCGAAATAGGGTGAATGATAGAATCGCTTAACCAGGACCATTCTTTTGAAATATTCTTCAGTCAAACCTGCGATGATGAAGGCTGAGAAAGCAGCCCCTGCCAGGGTGCTTCTCCCCCCTGCGAAATATGTCAGGATCGTCTCAACGATCAGTACAGGAAGTACAATGGCAACACCGGAAAAAAATGCAATCGCAAGGTTCGCTGCAGGTTCCTTGTCCCGTCGGTCGATAAAATAAAATAGCAGAATAAGAGCGATGACTGGCGCCAACGCTCCGATTAGAATTCTTGTACTCATTTAAAGACCACTTTGATAAAAAGCTTTGAAAGCCTTATACATCATATATATGTCACCTTTTGATGCGATCTCGCAAGGCGAATGCATGCTGAGAAGAGCGATTCCGCAGTCGATGACATCCATCCCATAAACGGCAGGTATGTAGGCAATGGTTCCTCCACCCCCAAGATCGACTTTCCCCAGTTCCCCTGCCTGCCAAATAATGCCTTCTCTGTTAAACAAGCCTCTGATCTCAGCCATGAACTCCGCATGGGCATCATGACTGGAAGATTTTCCTCTCACACCTGAGTATTTTGTGACAGCAACACCCTCTCCCAGATAGGATGCATTGTACTTGTCATGGGTATTTTGAAAATTTGGGTCAACCGCGGCATTTACATCCGCGGACAGAAATTTGGAATTCTGAAGTGCCCTTCTGCTGATCAGATCTTTATTTCCTTCCGCGGAAAGGTTAATGATTTCATAGATGAAGTTTTCGAAGAACATGGAACTCATACTGGTGTCTCCCACGCTTCCGATCTCTTCTTTATCGGCAAATACAGCTGCTACGGATTTGGAAATATTTTTTAAATCAAAAATCGCTTTCAAAGAAGTGTAGGCGCAAACCCTGTCATCATGGGCATACCCTCCCACCATGCTCCTGTCGAAACCCACATCTCTTGCTTTTCCTGCAGGTACGATTTCAAGCTCGGATGAATAGAAGTCTTCCTCGATAATACCGTACTTCTCATTCAAGAGCATCAGGATATTATATTTAAATCGTTCTTTTTCTTCCTTATCCTCATAGGGGATGCTTCCAATAAGAACGTTCAGCATCTCACCCTGGATCGCTTCGTCGATTTTCTTCGCATTGATTTCTTTTGAAAGATGGGGCAGCAGATCCGTGATGAAAAATACCGGATCACCGGGATCTTCACCGATGGAAATGTTTATTTTTTCACCGTTCTCCTTGATAATCACACCATGTATCGCAAGGGGAGTTGTGATCCACTGATATTTTTTGATTCCCCCATAATAGTGTGTTTTAAAAAAACTCATCTTTGTATCTTCATAAAGGGGAGACTGTTTCAGATCTAGTCTTGGGGCATCGATATGGGAACCAATAAACAGGAATCCCTCCTCAGGAGCATTTTCCCCTATTATAAATAAAATCACATTTTTATCTTTGAAATTTGCGTAAATCTTATCTCCGGCCTTAAGTCTGTCACCTTTTTTCATATAATCCTCTAGTGGTCTAAAGCCTGCTGCTTCTGCCTGTTTGACAATATGCAAAGCAGCTTCCCGCTCAGTTTTGCACTGGTCAAGAAATCCTTTATATTCCTCACAGAATTCCAGAGCATCTTTTTTCTCCGCGCCCAAAGCATCCCAAACGTTGATCATTTCTTTTTTAAGTTTTCGTGTATCCTTTTCCATCTTTGTTCCTCTCAGTCTACTATTTTAATATTATCCAGCTGGGCCTTAAGGTTTTTCCGGACATTTTCGAGATATTCTTCTCTCAGCACCTGCTGTTCAGCCAGTTCTTCCTCATCCAATCCCTCGGTTTTTTTCTTTCTTGCCAGGAAGTTTATTCGTTGAACTTTTTCTTCGCTTAACATTTCTATTCCTCCATTAATATGATTTATATCCAATTCCATATTATTTAATCAAAATAATTGGCCCCTGGTCCCCAGCGAGCTAGACGAATTTTCCCTACAATCACATCGTCTTCGACGCTGTTCTTGTATTCCAGGAAAATTTGGTCCCCAGCGAGCTAGACGAATTTTCCCTACAATCACATCGTCTTCGACGCTGTTCTTGTATTCCAGGAAAATTTGGTCCCCAGCGAGCTAGACGAATTTTCCGTACAATCACATCGTCTTCGACGCTGTTCTTGTATTCCAGGAAAATTTGGTCCCCAGCGAGCTAGACGAATTTTCCTGGAATAAAAAAAAAGATAATTTTCATTATCTTTTAATTATGATACCTTACTCATTCTTCTTCGTCAAATCCTGTATCAATAAGTTTTACCAGCGCATCAAGGGCTTCTTTTTCATCAGAGCCGCTTGCCTCTATTCCTATTTCTGTTCCCTGAGCAACGCCAAGGACCATAACACCCATAATACTTTTAGCACTGACCGTGGCAGTGTCTTTTTTTATGAAGATATCACTTGCGAACTTGTTAGCTGTCTCTACAAATTTTGATGCTGGCCTTGCGTGCAATCCTGATTTGTTCTTGACAACTACGTTTTTGTAAACCATTACACCACCCCTTCTTTAAAGCTTACTATATTCCCTATATTCAATTATACATGGATTTTTTTGATAATCAATTAATTAATGAAATTTCGACAACATTATTTATTTTTTTTTAAATAATATGTTATAATTAATTCATTAAGTTGGAGGTGAATACTAATGAAAATTACAAAAGAAATGGATATCATGTCTGCTGTTAGCAATTTTCCTGAAACTGTAGATGTATTTCAACAATTCGGAATGCACTGCTTCGGATGCATGGCTGCAAGATTTGAAAATATCGAACAAGGCGCTGCTGCACACGGCATTGACATAGACCTTTTAATGGACGCTTTAAACAAAGCTGTTGAAAAATAAGGTTTACACTTATTAGCTATCGAAATACTTAAAACCTGGTGAGCTTCAATGAAGCGCACCAGGTTTTAAGTATGTTTATATTTCCATGGGAAGCAATTTATTTAAAACAACACCCAAAAATGCTGCAATGGCAAGTCCTGATACTGAAAAAACTCCCATAGTGATATGGTTTATGGCTATACCGCTTACCAGGATCAGAGAACCGATGATAAGATTTCTGCTGTGGGAGAAATCAAGTTTCGCTTCAACCATGGTCCTGACGCCAATACTTGCGATCATCCCGAAGAGTATTATGCTTATGCCTCCCATGACAGGTGTAGGGATGGAATTGATGAGTGCGCCAAATTTACCTATCATGCTTAAAAGCACGGCAAAAACAGCTGCGATCCTGAGAACCGCTGGGTCATATACTTTGGTAACTGCAAGTACTCCGGTATTTTCTGCATACGTAGTATTGGCAGGTCCTCCGAGAACACCTGCCAGAATAGTGGCAAGTCCATCGCCAAGCATGGTCATATGAACGCCTGGATCTTTGAAGAAATCCTTACCGACAACGGCTCCATTTGTGGTGATATCACCAAAATGCTCGATGAATATGACAAAAGCGATAGGAGCGATTGCTGTGATCCCCGACATGCTGAATTCGGGTATTGTCGTAATACTGTTCCAAGCCGTGGCTGACATGCCTATCCATTTGGCAGCTATGATATTTGTAAAATCAACCATCCCCAAGGCTGCAGAAAACAGATAACCTACTGTTACAGCGATAAGAATAGGAACCAGCTTGTAGAAACCTTTAGCAAAAATAGATACAGCGATCATGGAAAGGATCACAACTGACGCCACCATCAATGACTGGGGATCCATTGTCCCGGTTTGTGTGGCTGTGTCATATGAATACCCTGCCATGCTAAGGGCAACAGGACTCAGTCTTAATCCTATTACAATAATTACCGGCCCCGTTACGATCGGCGGGAAAAAAGTTCTCACTGTATCGGATCCTACAATTTTAATGACAAATGACATAATAACATAAACGATCCCTGCTCCGATAATCCCTCCCTTGACAGCACCTAAGCCGTACTGAGATAAAGTCAGGGATATGGCTCCAATAAATGCGAAACTGGATCCTAGAAAGACAGGGACTTTTTTCCCTGTGATATAATGAAATATTAATGTTCCCAACCCTGCGCATAACAGCGCTACTGAAGTATCCAGTCCGGTAAGGATAGGCACAAGTACGGTTGCTCCGAACATTGCCAAAAGATGCTGCAATCCCAGCAAAGTTTTTTTGCCTGCTGTCAATTCACTCATTTTTCTCCTCCTTGTTTTGTTAAAATCACTGCGTCTTTTCCATCCTGCTCCTTGAGTAGTACATGGATCGTTTCTTCTCTTGAAGTGGGAACGTTCTTGCCAATATAATCCGGTCTGATGGGGAGTTCTCTATGCCCCCGGTCGATTACCACGGCCAGTTGGATTTTTTCCGGCCTTCCTTTTTCCATAACCGCATTGATCGCGGCTCTGCAGGTTCTTCCGGTATAAATCACATCATCGATGAGTATAACTTTTTTCCCTTCAACATCCATGTCCAGAAATGTGCCTGAACCTTTTTGTTTAGACAAGCTAATATCATCCCGATAATCCGTGATGTCCAGGGTGCCAAAAATCACTTCCTCAGCTTCAAACCTAGCAATATTTTCCACTACTCTTTTTGCTATCGGGACTCCCCGGGTTTTAATGCCCAAAATGACCAGATCCCGGACTCCCTTGTTTTTCTCTACGATTTCATGCGAAATCCTGGTTATGGCTCTGTTTAATGCATTTTCATCCATAATTTCTATTATAGAACCCATAAAAACCTCCGCTGCAGCAGCGTCTTTGAACTGCTATTTTATTGTGAATGTAAATAAATTCTCATTTTCTTCATTATCCGCAACAGTTACATGATAAGTTCCCACGGTAGTTACAGTGATTCCTGTGAGAGCTACCTTTCGACCGTTCAAGGTAGCAGAGACGACTTCACTGTCATCGGTAAATTTAAGTATTACTTTATTCGCTTCAGTTGTGCTGTTGTTTTCAAGTGACGCTGGATAAAGGGGTGTGATTTCCGGGTACCCGGACAATTCCTTTGCATCTGGCTTCTGAACAGCAGCCTGGGAAATGGAAGACTCGATTTGATTGCTTTTTTCCTCCAAATCGGCTAATGTCTGTGCTGCTGCCTGATTAAATGATTTGATCTGATCTTTTGAATATTCTTCTTTGTTCATATTTTTCATGCCCAGGATGAATATGATAAGGAATGCGATTGACAATAATGCAATCAGTTTTTTCATAAAAACCTCCATCAATTAATTATGTCCTTACTTAAAAAATCCAAGCAGTCCTTTTCTGACTTTTAACGGCTTCTCCGGATACAGCATTTCATTATTTAAGATAGCTTTTGGATTTTCCACTATAAGATTATTGACGTATTTTTCATCCACAAGATCCTTAAGCACCTGGATCGCCGTTTTGGCCTGTTCATAATGCTCTTTTTTATGTGCATCTGTTGCGGCAATGTGGACCATATTGTGCTCCAGCATCGTTTTAGCAGTCTTTTTTATCTTGTCGCCGTATTTTCCAGTAAGACTCAGAAGATTCATCTGCATAAGCACATCTCTTTTGATGAGAGAGGCTGCCCGATTGGGATCCTCCATGATGAAATCATATCTTTCAGGATGTGCAAGAATCACCGAATACCCTGCGATCTCCATCTGAAAAATATAATTCAGCAAGCTTTCGTAATTCATTTTTTGCCTTGGTACTTCTGTGAGTATATATTTGGAGCCGTTAAGCGTGCAGGCTTTCCTATCTCTCACAAGGCCAGGCGTATCTGAATCATAATAAATCTCACTGCCGGGATGAAGGCGTATTCTAAGACCCTCTTCCTTGATTTTTCTTTCAAGGCTTTCAAGCTTTTCTTCATTTTCTGCTAAACCTGCAGAAAATTTCGAATCCGAAATATAATGGGGTGTACAGACGATATGGGAATAACCCGTTTTTAGTGCGGCTCTGATCATTTCCATTGCTCCTGAAATATCCTGGGCCCCATCGTCAACACCAAAAATAATATGGCTGTGCAAGTCGATCATAATGAATCCCCCTGTTACATTTTACTTGTATTCATACTCATAATTTACATAATAGCCTGCTTTGGAAGAAGCTTTGTTGATCACGGTACCCAGTATGTTCGCTCCAATATTTTCCAAAGCGTCCATGGACTTTTTATAAGCTTCCCTTTCCGTGGAGCCAAGAGCCACCACCATGATGGTTCCATCCACGATCTGGGATAGGATGAGTCCGTCTGTCACTGGCATGACCGGAGGCGAGTCGATCAGGATCATGTCAAAATGATCTTTCAGTGAATCCACCAGTTCCCTCATCCTTTTAGAATCCAGCATCTCAGCGGGATTTGGAGGAATCGGTCCAGAAGTCAGGATGAATAAATTGTGGATTTTTGTTTCCTTAATATTTTTATCCATGAGGTTGTCCCCTACCAGGATATTGGAGAGTCCATTGGTATTTGAAAGAGAAAACATTTTATGAATTTGAGGCCTCCTGAGGTCACAGTCCATTACAAGAACTTTCTTTCCAGATTGCGCCAGCGTAACGCCATAATTGGCTGTGATTGTGCTTTTGCCTTCTCCCTGCAAGGAACTGGTTATCTGAATGATTTTTATTACCTTGTCAATATTTGTGTAATGGACATTCGTCCTCAGATTTCTGAAGCTTTCAGAAATTGGGGATTTGGGATCCACATGAGTAACTATCGTATTTTTCATTTTTTCTCCCCCTGGTCTAAGGATGTGCTGTGGGGTATCATTGCCAGTATAGGTCTGGATGAAAGAAACTCAATTTCTTCAGGATTTTTAATTCTTGTGTCAAGATACTCCCTTATAAATACAACAAACACACCCAGCATCAGTCCCAGTACCATAGCGATGGCAATATTCATGATCGGTCTCGGTTCAACGGGATCTGTACTTGCCTCAGCAACATCGATGATATTGATATTGTCGATTTGCATAAGTTCCTTCACATAACTGCTGAAGGTGTTGGCCATCTCATTAGCGATTTTAGCTGCAAGAATGGGATCCGTATCCTTCACCGTGATTTTTATGATTTCAGTGTCATTCACAGTAGTTACGCTGACGATATTCGCAAGTCCTTCGTTTGTGAAATCCAGATTGAGCTTCTTGATGACCTTGGTCGTTACAACTCTGGATTTTGCGATCTGTGAATAGGTAGAAACAAGCTGCTGATTTAACAGCACATCATTATACGTGATTTCCGTATTTCCGGACTCCGTCTTGTAATCATTGGGTTTTCCAAGCATCAAAGTGGTATAGCTCTCATACTGCTTATCCAAAACAAAAAAACTGACTGCTGCAGCGACAATCATTGCAGTTATTGTGAAGACAATTAGCAGGAGTACATTATTCTTAAAAATTCTCCAAAGCTGCTTCAGGTCAATCTGGTCCATATTTTCTATCTGCTGATCCATTAATTCTGTTTATCCTCTCATGTTTAGATTTTTTCTGTTCTTACATACATATCTTATTCTAATAAATATCAGCCAAATAATCTACCCATTTTGCAAAATATAGCAATTAACCCTGAGTAATAAATATAAACTGGCATTCTTTATTGAAAACTGAATACGACTACATGGCCAATTCATCCGATTTAGCCGTACAATTTGAAAAATAGTGCTTTTTTTGACTTTCAAATTCCAGGGTCCTTAGGTATAATAGTGAGAGATTCCCCGCTTTGAACTTTTTTTTACAATTTCATTGCAGGTAGAATCAGAAAAAACGGGTATAAAACTATTATCTTTGTATTTATCTTTTCTATATTACAAGAATAGCGTCTTCGACGCGTTATTCAAGTAGACTAGGAAAGTTTGGAACCTAGCGAGCTAGTCGAACTTTCCTAGTCTAAAATAAAATTATGAGGTGGTAAAATGAGTAAAAAAAATTCAATTAACGCACTTAGATTCCTGGGAGTTGACGCAGTCAACAAGGCAAACAGCGGTCATCCTGGAATTGTTTTAGGTGCAGCACCAATGGTTTATTCACTGTTTTCCGGACATCTGGCTTACAATCCTAAAAAACCAGACTGGTTCAACAGGGACAGATTCGTACTATCAGCAGGACATGGTTCCGCTTTACTTTATTCTACATTGCACCTGACCGGTTACAACCTTCCTATGGAAGAGGTAAAAGCATTCAGACAGTGGGGTTCTAAAACTCCGGGTCACCCAGAGTACAAACATACGGAAGGTGTGGAATGTACAACAGGACCGCTTGGACAAGGACTTTCCATGGCTGTTGGAATGGCAATTGCTGAAGGCTACCTGGGAGCAAACTTAAACAAAGATGGTTTCCCGATGGTAGACCATTACACTTATGTCGTATCAGGTGACGGTGACCTTCAGGAAGGCGTCGCAATGGAAGCTATTTCACTTGCAGGCCACCTTGGACTGAATAAACTGATCCTTCTTTTTGACTCTAACGATATTCAGCTTGATACACCTGTCAGTGACGCAACATCAGACAATATCCAGAAAAGATTTGAAGCGATGAATTGGAATCACCTCCTTGTTGAAGACGGTGAAGACTCCGATGCAATAACTGCAGCTATCGCTGAAGCGAAAAAATCTGACGCCAAACCTACCGTCATCGAAATCAAAACCGTTATCGGGTGTGGAAGTCCTAAAGAAGGAACCTGTGCAACTCATGGTTCCCCATTAGGTGAAGAAAATACAGCTGTCACTCGAAAAAATCTTGGATGGGATCATGCGCCTTTCGAAATTCCTGAAGAAGTATATGCTGATTTCAAAGATTCAAATAAAGATAAAGGGGTCAAAGCATCTGAAGAATGGGAAGCCATGCTGGAGAAATATACTGCAGCTTACCCTGCAGAAGCTAAACTTTTAAATCAAATCATTAATAACGACCCCATCGATATTGACTTTGAAAAGGTCTTTGCAGCTTACGAGCCAAAAGCGTCTTATGCTACAAGAGTATCCGGGGGAGACATTCTGGATCTGCTTCAAAAGGAAAGCCTGCTTCTTATCGGCGGCAGCGCTGACCTGGCTTCATCAACTAAAATAAAAGGAATCAACGGAGCATTTACTCATGCAAATCCTATCGGCCGAAACATCAACTTCGGTGTTAGAGAACATGCCATGGCCGCTGTTGTAAATGGCCTTGTGCTTCATGGACTTAAAGGTTTCTGTGGTGGATTCTTCATTTTCTCTGATTATATGAAACCTGCCATGAGACTTGCAGCATTAATGGGTCTGCCATCAATATTTGCTTTCACACATGATTCCATCGCTGTAGGTGAAGACGGACCTACCCATGAGCCGATTGAACAGCTTGCGGCTCTGAGATCTACTCCAAACATGGATGTTATCCGACCTGCAGATGCCAATGAAGTAATGGCTGCTTACCAGCTGGCTCTTGAGTCAAAAAGTCATCCCACATCCATTCTCCTTACAAGACAGAATCTGCCTACCCTTGCAATTGCAGACAAGGCTGGAGTAGCTAAAGGAGCATACATTATTTCTAAGGAAGCTGCTAAGCTTGATGCCATCATCATCGCCACTGGAAGTGAGGTTTCACTTGCGCTGAATGCACAAAAAGCCCTTTTAGAAGAAGGTATTGACGTAAGAGTTGTATCCATGCCTTCGTTCTTCAGATATGACGCACAGGATGCAGATTATAAAGAGTCTGTGCTTCCAAAATCCTGCACGAAACGTGTAGCTGTAGAGATGGCTACCTCTTTCGGATGGGCTAAATATTTAGGCTTCGAAGGAAAATCAGTAACCATTGACAAATTCGGTGCCAGTGCAAATGCTGAAATCGTCATGGATAAATATGGATTCAATATTCCAAATGTTGTAAGTGTAGTAAAAAGCCTGTTTTAATAAACAGCTGAATATCAAGCAAAAAACTCAAGAATCGCATCTTAAGTGCTTTATTCAAGAATGCAGCCTCCGTATTTTCGGAGGCTGTCTTCTATTTTCATTATTGGGTTAAGGGTACAGGTCTGCTGTTACAAAAAGTGACATCAGACCTGTCACTTTACAAAAAGAGAGGGATAACATATGAAAAACAATAGCTTTAAGGATTTAGGCATATCCGAAGAGATCCTGAAATCACTAAAAATACTTCAATACAGCGAACCTATGGAGGTTCAGAAAAAAGTCATTCCCCTGATTCTTGATGGAAAGGACGTCATTGTTAAATCCCAGACAGGAAGCGGCAAGACAGCGGCCTTTGGAATTCCCCTGTGCCAGATGTCAGAAGTTGAAGAAAGACGACCACAGGCACTAATACTGGCTCCTACCAGGGAGCTTGCCCTTCAGATCAAAGATGAAATCTCAACCATCGGAAAATTCAGGAAAATACGTGTCAGTGCGGTTTTCGGCAGGCATCCTATCGATCTTCAGCAAAGGGAGCTGCGCCAAAGAGTGCACATCATTTCGGGTACTCCCGGAAGAGTCCTTGATCACCTGGAAAGAGGAAATATCATTACCGACAACATTAAATATCTTGTCATCGATGAAGCGGATGAAATGTTGAATATGGGCTTCATCGATCAGGTGGAGGCTATTTTGGAAAAACTCCCTAAAGACAGGCAGACGCTGCTCTTTTCGGCGACTATGCCTGAGAAGATCGAGGCTATATGCCGCGAGCATATGATCGAACCTGTGCGGATCGATATCAAATCAAGTTATACCACCCTTGAAAAGATCAAACAGATCTATTACAGAGTTTCTGAGACGGATAAATTCAAACTCCTGAATAGCCTGTTCCAGAAAGAAAAACCGGGCAGTTCCATTATTTTCGTCAACACCAGGGACAAGGCGGATGAGATCTCCAGGGAAATGAAGCGTATGCGGTATTCTTTTGCCATGCTCCACGGTGGAATGTCCCAAAGGGAGCGGTTCAGAACGATCCACGCCTTCAAAAAAGGTGAGGTACACTTTCTGATCGCTACAGATGTGGCTGCAAGAGGTATCCATGTGGAAGACGTGACCCACGTCATAAATTATGATTTCCCTTTGGAAAACGAAAATTATGTCCACAGGATCGGAAGGACGGGCAGAGTATCAAACAAAGGGATCGCCATCAGCTTTGTGACTCCCAAGGACGAAAGCCGGCTCAAATCCCTTGAAGCGTACCTGGAATACACCATCAGTAGTGTGAAATATTCCGATGAAGATCTTAAGGGCTCCAATGAAATCAAGACACCTTCCATGCTGAAGCTGCAGCCAAAATCAGACAAGACTTCGGAAATTAATGAAGGGATTCAGCGAATAAGGATCAATGCCGGAAAGAACAAGAAACTCCGTCCAGCAGATGTTTTAGGCGCACTGTCGAATATAGAGGGTCTCACTTCTGAGGATATCGGAATTATTGATGTTCAGAATACCTGCACCTACGTTGAAATATTTCATCAGAAATCAAAAAATGTTTTCAGAAATCTGAAGGAATTAAATATCAAGGGCAGAAATTTGAGTATCAAGCAGATCTTTCAAAAGAAATACTAACTAAAACAAGGAGAGGCAGACTAGCCTCTCCTTGTTTTAGTTATGCGATTTTTTTCATTTTTTCAGCTGAGATCCAGACCTCTTCCGATACCCTTTTTTTAGTGTTTTTGTTTTCGGTATAGGTCATATAAATAAGCCGGTCCCAAAAGTTTAAAAATAGCCGCAAGAAGCTGCTTCCCATGGGTAATATCTCGAATCCATATTTCATTACAAAAGGATAGAGGATGGTTCTCCCATAGAATGCTTTACATCCCTGGAAATGGCCGGAATTTAGCGCATTGCCAAGAAAGACGAATTCCGACTTGATATTCCTGTTGAATTGTCTGAAGTTATTCATGTCAACCTTTGGCAGGACTCTGTTATTGACATGCATCTCCCCTACCAGATCCCCGGGCGTGATCACTGTTCCATCCGATAACTTTCGGTGTACCCCCTCATATTTTTTAAAATTTATATAGAAATATTTGAGATCAGAATCTGGTATGGTCTGCCAGTTTTCTTTCTTTATCAGTAGTCCCTCGATCAATTCTAAAATTCTTTTTGCAGGCTTCATTCCAACCCGACCTCCATATTGACCAGTTGAAATCCTTTTCCCCTGCACCAGGGCAGAAATTTTTTCATGGCGTCCAGGGTATTTCTGGGAGCTCCCTCATCGCCGCCACTGTCGTGGAGAAGAACAATATCTCCCGGGCTGCAGTATTCCTTAAGGTTTCTGAAAATATCTGAAGCACCGGTATCGCGACGCCAGTCGTATAACTCCAAAGACCACAATATGGTTTTTATCCCGTATTTTGCTGTTATTGGATAGGTGAACAAATTGAAGGTTCCCCAAGGTGGCCTGAAATATTTGATTTCGATCCCAAGCTCTCGAAAGACTTCCAGAGATTTTTCAAATTCGTTTTTTGTTCTTTCCGGAGTGTTTACCCAGGCAATTCTGTGACTCCATGTATGCATGGCTATGGTGTGCCCCTCTTCATTGATCCGTTGGATAAGCTGGGGATTTTCCCTGGCTTTTCGGGCTACGACAAAGAAGGTTGCCTTTGCGCCATACGCTTTTAAAAGATCGAGAAGTTCTGGGGTGTATAGGCTGTCAGGGCCGTCATCGAAAGTCAGAGCGATTCTGCCGTCTTTTCCCTGGATTTTCCTGATGGGCTTCTTCGACAGATTTCTCATCCAAAAATTTGGGATCAGGGTATAAGCGGCAGCGGCTGTCAGAATGGCAGTGATCGCTGTTGCCTTTATTTTTTTCATCTCTATCACCACTCTTGCTTAATTTCTTGTAGTTTCAAGAATTTTTCTCGCGATTATTTCCGTATTGACGTTTTCTTTGACCTTTTTTATATTGTCGATGATTTTGTTTCTATTGTCATAATAAAGCAAGGATATTACTGCTTTTTTGAGTTCTTTGATATCTTCTGTTATTAGCCCTAATCCTTCGTTTTTAATGAACTTGCAGTTTTCCATTTCCTGACCCAGTTCAGGTTTATATACGATGGAAGGCAGCAAAGAAACGATTGCCTCAAAAACAGTTATTCCGCCAGCCTTGCCAATAAGGATATCCACCATATGCATGTATTCAGGCATTCTGTCCGTATGTTCGATAACTTTGATGTTCCTCAATTGCAGACTTTCCAGTTTCTCCTTCAGCTTGGCGTTTTTTCCTGAAATGATTACTGTTTTCACATGCTCGATCCTGTCAAGCCATCTGTAAAACGAAGCTTTTTCGGGGATCAATCCATGAGCGCCTCCCATGATGAGAATCACTCTATCCCTTGCATCATAACCAAATTCTACTTTCAATGCTTCCTTGCTATATTCTTTATAGAATTTTTTCCCGACAGGTATTCCGGTTGCCATTAATTTTTCAGGGGAAATGTCTTTGTCAATCAAACGTGCTGCTATACTTTCGTGGGCAACAAAATAAAGATCATTGTTTGGATGAATCCACTCGCTATTATCGACAACATCGGTTATACAGGTGTACAGGAGGATTTTACTGTTATAAGCCTCTTTGTATAAGGACATGATTTCCGTACTTGATGGAAAGGTGGAAAGCACGCAAGCTGGCTGCAGCTCCTGAAGAAGTTCATGGATCTTACTAAGAAATTTTGCAAAAAATACTTCCTTATGCTTGAGATAACTCCATGGCCTTCGGTGATAATAATAAAAATTGTATACATGAGAGTCTGTCTTGATGATCCTGTCAAAATTCCTGTACATGATTTTGGATTTGCGGGAAAAAAGCAGCTCGTTCATATCTATTATGCAGACCCTGTAGGTGGGATCTATGCTTTTTAAATGTTCTTCTATTGCGTTTGATACAGATATATGTCCCGCACCAAAATGTACCGTAAGTATTAAGAGGTCACATTTATCCATAATCATTCACCTGCCTGTAATGATATTTTTATGACCAAGGAAAGTCAGTCTGGCCCCCTGAGGTCAGATGTTCCGAAAATTTCCGATGCCTTTCTTGAATGCTCTTTACTTTTACTGAGCAGGGTGTAGCCACTGAGAGATCCGATTCCTATTGCAAGCGCAATCGATCCTGCAATGAAAAAGAAATTGACATAACCCTGAGAAAGATTTCTGACAGCTTCATTGATATGATCTGAACTTATTGAAATCTTTGATGGGATCTTAAGGAGTAACGCCATAATGGAGGGAATCAGCATAAATAAGGATGCCGCTGTAAAACTGCTGCCCACCCATATAAGGGTCCGGTGCCTTCGTCTTCTGCAATGTATGGCCAGAAAGGCTATGGTAGAAACTATTGCAAGTGCCCAAAGTCCAATACTGTCGTGGACATTGCTGATAATTTTTCTAAACTGCTGGAACTGGGAATAGCCTGATGCATTTTCAACATTTATAAGGGTTAGATCAATTTTAAGAAGGGCACTGAGCTCCTCAGAGATTTCTTTAGCCTGGATCCTTAATTTTTCGTCGTATTCAATGCCGTACTTGCTGGTGTATTCCATTAGATAAGCATCAAGCTTTTTTTCTATTTCAAGCTTTTCAAAAGTCAAGCCGGGAGTTTCCGTTTCAAATTTCAAATAGGCAACGGTATTTTTAACGCTTTTTTCAGAATAATACTTTATCTCTTCTTCATTTATGAGTTGATTCACCATAGCTTCAGGGAGGGAATTTATCATTGCAAAATTTTTAAGACTGAATTCCATCGCTGTGTTCAGCTGTTTGTAGTATCCGCTTCCTTCAACCGTTCGATTAATGAATTTATCACTTAACATAGTTGTCCTCACAAACAGCGAAAGCGTAAACCCAAGAATGAAAAACATTAGGACAAAGCTCAGCATTATCCTGACCACATCCCTGATTTTCACCATCATTCCCCCTCCTCGCCTAAGCCGAGTGATGTTCTTTCCACCAGATCACAAGTGACCACATATCTGTTTGGCGCATTTCCAATGAATTCAAAGGGATAGCACGTATACATGGTCAGAGCATCCCTGTCAAGTGGCTGGATGATGGACTGATCATTTCCGTCTGTGATTCTGATATCTGTGATTTCGTAAGTAAACAACCCATAATTTGTGTTGATTACGACCTTGTCCCCCAGCTTAACTTTTCCCAGTTTCTTAAAAACAGAATTCCTGTGTCCAGCCAGCACGGTGTTACCGCCTTCACCAGGAAACTTTGAGCCATAAAACTGACCAACTCCCTTTAGGAGGATCTCATCGCTGTCTCCACAATAGACAGGCGCTTTTATTTCTGCGGATTCAATGATGATTTCTCCATATTTCTGACCAAACCTCGGGTAGATGACATCTGCTCCTACATCCTCACTTTGAGCGATCAAAGAACTTTCATCGTGTATGAAGAGGCTTGACAGATAAAAGGCATACTTGAAGTAATTAAAGCCAGCAATGGTTATCAGCATAATTCCTGTGACAAAAAGAAAGAGAGGAATTCCAATAAGAATTCCTAATCTGGATTTTTTATGATGTTTTTTACTCGATCTATGATTATTTGTCATAGAGCCTCCTGCGTTTCTGTTTACTGAACTGCAACTTTTTTCCTGAGCACTAAGCTGGATGCAGCAGCAGTAATCATTAATGCTATGCCTGCAGCAAAGAGCAGGTTATTAGCACCTGTCTGTTTTACCTGATTTGACGTAAATACCGATACGATGTTCCCTGAAGCGTCTTTGAAAGTAAATTCAAAATAACCGTTTGCTCTTGCCTCGACGGTAACGGTAAGTCCTATTGCACCAGCTGCATTTTTAATATATTCGAGTACTTTCGTTTTGTCTGACTCGGTCAATTTCGTGACATCCGTTGTTCCGGCAGCTGCCATAATGGCATCAGCCTTTTTGATCTCGGCAATGATCGTATCGGCCTGAGCAGACGTTACCTCATTTGCATTCAGGTAATTCTCTGTTTGAATGATATATGTCTGAGGCATTTTTGCATCCTTTAAAGCACTGATGATATCGCTCTCCGATGCGGCAAAGGCAGGTGTTGCGATTCCGAAAGTCAGTAAAAGTGCAAGTAATGCTGTAGTTAATTTCCTTAATGATTTCATAATATTCCCCCTGGGTTAATTTTATAGTGTCCTTTTATTACAAAATATATTTATACAAGTATCAATTTTAAAACTCTTATTAATATTTTAATTGAAAAAAGTGGTATTGTCTATACTATTATGGAAAAAATTATAATCATTTCAAGGCTTTGACCCGCTCTTTTTCCATATCCCACAGAACCTGTACAAAAGGATCCCCAATATACTTCCCCCCGAGTCGATAAGAACATCTGTGATCTGAGCTCCTCTTCCCGGTACAAATAGCTGATGGAATTCATCACTGGAAGCGTATAGGACGCAAATGAGGAGCGTAAAGAAAACTTCTCGTGAAGTAATGTTTTTACCCTTCAGGAGACCTCTTGCCACAAGCAGTCCAAGGATTGTATAGACCGTAAAATGTGCCAGTTTTCGTATCAGATGATGCATCATTTCCTGACTTATTCCCGGTAGTATTTTTCTTAACATTTTAAAGATGATGATTGTGAATTCACTGCTCAGTTTCGCCGAATCATCTCCAACCTGTGCGGAAAAGAAAAAAATCACGCACATCCATATCATAACAGGTATCCATCTGGACAGGGATTCTGTATGTTTTTGTGATAGGTGCTTCATATTTAAACTCGGTCCTCTCTCTTATTTGATTACACATGTCATTCATGGATTATACCATATCTTTCTTTCCATGGGTCAATTTTTACCCATCTGTCTACTTTATTGTATGAAAGGAGGTGATCACATGGCAGTTGAGTCAACAGTATTATCTTCAAAGATGGTTTTGAGATATGACATGGGTCTGGACGAAAATAACAATCCCATTTATAAAAGCAAAACCTATCCAAATGTGAAGATCAGCGCGGCAGACCAGGACTTTTACGATGTTGCAGCCCAAATTTCTACATTGCAGAGCAACACCCTGGCAGATGTCCGAAAGGTGCAGGAAATCGTCTTAGCTTCAATTTAGTAAAATTCTGATCCAGGAAAGGAGGTGAGATAGTGGCTACAGTAAGACTTGATATGGTTTTTAAAAAAGCAGACGGTAGAAACAGCAGAGTGTCCGTAGACAACGCACGAGAGGATGTAACTGCCCTTGAAGTTAGTACCTTTATGGATAACCTGATTACAAAAGGGGTATTTGAACCAAATGCTTCAGCTTTTGTTGAAAAGGTAAGCGCTGAGATCGTTTCAATAGAAACCAGCGAATTAACGCTGGTGTGATTTTAGCTTTCCATATGGAACAGGTCCGGATCAATTCCTCCGGACCTGTTTGCTTTAGTAGTTTTCTGCGGCTGAATCAACCAGTTCCTTGACATGTTTTGCGAATTCCATATGTTTTTCATAATCGGCATATGTATAGGGAGCATTGTAGCTGTCAGCCTTTAGTTCATCATTGAATTTCCTGACTGTTTCCGTTGTGGTGAGTTCCGGATACTCCTTGATAAAATATTCATAAGCTTCGATATACTTTGACTCTATTTTCTTTGTATTGAAATTTACCAGAGGTGTATTGTCGATCCCACCCAGCAGTGCCCCCAAATATATTTTGTAAAATCCCAATAGCTCATCTTTCCTGGATGCTTCCGGATATAGGGTCATAAATCGTTCTGCTGAGGCGATCCTGTCTGCAAGTTCGGACAAGGTTATTACCAGTTCAGCATCAGAAGCCCATTTTTTATCCGAATTTAATGCCATAAAATCAAAATAATCCTTCATTTCAGTTGAGAGATCATTTGAATAAGCTTCTCCAAAGCGGTAATCGATAACCAGATACAGCATACCTTCCTGCGCAACGAATTTAAAACCAGCGCCTGTAAGGTCAGCAAAAAATTCTTTCAGCTCAGCTTCCTGGATCTTTTCAGGATCGATGGTTAAGGTATCGAAATCAAAATAGCTGCTAAGTTTTTCCAGCTCGTCCTGGTGATCGTCAACAGCCGCATCCATGAAATCAGCCATAAAGTCCAGGTATTCACCCACTAAAGCATCCGCTGTTTTCGTTCCGGCATCCTGAATAAGACCATCGAGATATTCTTTAACTTCCTGGGGTGTCTTTCCCTGTGCGATGTAATCCCTAAAATCCTTTAGCATTTCGGTATCCACGATCGTGTCCGATGGTTCAGGTTCACCATCTCCGTTCCCATTTCCATTCCCTTTGTCACCTGAACAAGCAGTCAATATCATCGTTAGAACCAGAAGAAAAACAAAGATTTTCTTCATGACAAGCTCCTCCTTCATTATTAACTCTTTCCACTTCCATTATATTCCTATTAAATGATAATGTATAGCTCATAAGTAGGGATAAAACAGCATATCCTCTTTCAAAATATGCCCCGCAACAAGTTCATCAACGACAAAGGAAAAAAACACGGATGGTTTCACCTCATCTGCGAGAAGACTGTCTTTTAGCCTCAAAGCTTTCTCCATTATTTTTTCATGCTCTATTTCATGCCTCCAGGTGTCCTTGAAGCCGGTTTGCTTTATGATTTCTAGTTCTTCATTAAAATGTTTTGAGGCATGATCCAAAAACTGATAAAGTTTACTGGTAAAATTTTCGGTTTTTATTTCCGTCATGGCGATATAGATCAATTGATTGGTCATTTCGATCATTTCTTTATGCTGGCTGTCAATGATCAAATTTCCACTTACCCACTCGCTTTTCCAGTCGATATGCATGGACGCAAAGGGAGAAATGCTTTCTTCTGAGAGAATCACTCGGTTCCTTCCCTGTTTTTTTGCATGATAGAGTGCTTTATCAACTCTCTTGAATAACAGCTTTGGTTTTTCTCCCCAGAGTCTTTCCCCCACGCCAAAACTTGCTGACACGCACCCTGCGTCCGGGTGTGAATATTCTGCTAAAGTCAATCTGAGTTTTTCAGCCAGTAACTTTGCTCCATCAATTGAAGTATGCGGCATCAGGATAGCAAATTCTTCACCACCCCACCTTGCGAATATATCTGCGCACCTTATTTTCCCCTTGATGAGTGCCGCCGTTTTTTTAAGGACTTCATCCCCCTTATGATGTCCCCACTGGTCATTAACTCTTTTGAAATTGTCAAGATCAATCAGGATCAAGGAAAGAGGCACTTTGTACCTGTCGGATCTTTCTGCTTCCTCGATGATCCTCCTGTCAAAATAGTAGCGGTTATTGATTCTCGTAAGCTGATCCATTCCAATCATCCCGCTCAAAATATGATTTTGATTTTTCAGCTGTTGGGTCAGATTTTCCAGTTCTTTCTCCGAACTCTCTAATTTTGCTATGACTTCATTTTTACCCATTATTTCATAGTTAAGCAGAGCTTCCAGTTTTTTTCGTTCAGAAATATTCCTGGATACTCCCAGGACGTCAATAAATCCTGTTTCTTTATTCTCTAAAATCTTAATGGATATTTCAACTTCCACGATGGAACCATTCTTATGGTACTGACTGAATTCATAGGTGCTGGCAGTCGTAAAAATAGTTCTGTCACCCTCCAGGAATCTTGGCATAAGCGTATTGGAAATATTATTAATGATCTCCAATGATTCAGGAGTCAGCGCGTTTTCAAGAGATTCCATTAATGCCTCATCAGGTGTGACTCCCCTCAAATCATAAACTGACGGACTTACATATTTAAAGCGCATAGACTTAAGATCAAATAGCCAGATACAATCTACGGAATTATCCACAAGAAGCCTTAACTCATCAATCGTCATGTTTTTCAAATATTCACCACCCAACCTTGTTTTTCTTACGATTAAGCATAACAAATATGACCTCAAAATTCTACTAAAAATAATTTACTTCTACAAATCATTATGATACCATCATAATTGGAACCTTAATTTTCGTATCATTTAACAATAATTCTATTAGTTCAGGAGAATGTGGGATGAAACTTGATATTCTTGAAATTATAAATGAGGTGAAGAAATTTGGTGTCATGTACCAATTATGCGCAGATACCAGAATAAATGTTGATTTCATCGCCCATATCCAGAAGAACCAGAATGTTTTTGAAGATGATGTTTTATATGTGGGAAAAACTTCAGATATTTATTTCAGGCAGATCACAGGCAAACATGTCAATGCAATACTTGTAAATGACAATAACATTAATGTGGAAGATATCCTTCAATACCGCTGCAACCTTATTATATTGACCATCAGGAAGGATATCACTGAAATTTATACCACCCTTAAAATGCTGTTAAGCACAAAATCTGATTTTTCCGAAAAATCAAACCAGGTATTGCGGTTGGCACTTGCAGGAAAAGACCTTCAATATATTACCGACAGCTTTTCAGATATCATCGCTAATCCTGTTTTCATTGTTGATGTTAGCTCAAATATACTGGCCTGCTCATCAAACTTTGAAGCGTTTCCCACTGAAAAAAGCATTTTGGAAATCGTATCCGAATTTCTTCAAAATAATGAAGATCCTGTTTTCATCACCAATGAAGGCTTTGGATGTCGTCAGCTCATATGCGGTATCCATCTGGACGGCAACAATTTAGGTTTTATTTCTATCTTGGAAAAAGAGAGAAATATTACAAGCCTGGATCAAAATCTATTAGAACTTGCAGCCAAAGTCGTTGCAGCCGAAATTGCAAAAAATTTCTGTTTCAGTAACGTCCGTTCCGAATTCGAACGCTTTCTTGATGATATTCTGGAGGAAAGGTACTTCTCTTCCTCTCTTTTGGAACGCTGCGCTCATTTTGACGTTTTCAGCCGAAAGTGTTGTATTCTTACGGTTGCACCTAAGGATGCCGGAGCAAATAATCTGGTCCATTTTTATCGAAATATGCTGGAAAAGATTCTTCCTGGGAGCAACTCGGCAGTATGCGGCAATCGGGTAGTTGTGATATTCAATCCGACCTCCGATAAAGCTTTTAGTGATGCACAACTTCATGGGATAACTGAATTGCTTAAACAAAATGGGCTCATATGTGGGTTAAGCGATCCTTTTCGTGACTGTTCAAAGCTCCCTCTTCACTTGGAGCAGTCCGAAAAAGCACTGGAATTCGGGCGTAACGAAGGCGCTGACCAATTCGTATGCCACTATAGCGAATATTATCTCCACCATCTCCTTGAAGCGGTGGATGATTTAAATCTCCTGGCCAGCATCTGCCATCCATCCTTTGAGGAACTTAAGACATATGATGAGGAGAATAAAACGAATTATATCAATACCCTGGAAGTTTATATCCGTTGCTACAACAATGCTCCTCAGGCTGCAAAGGCACTGGGGATTCATCGGAATACGTTAGACTACAGGATCAAAAAGATCCGAGACCTGCTTAATCTGGACCTTAATGAACGAAACAACTCTCTTAGACTATATATCACTTTTAAAATACAAAATATGCTGTGACCCAAGCTAAAAAACGGATGAAAATCATATGATACGATTTTCATCCGTTTTTAGGTCATTAATTGATTAATCTAAATTTGGAAGGCTGCAAAACCCAACCTCCAGATCCTCATCTGTCGGGACCTGGTCGGTCATTGTTTTATCGTGATACTGCATGTATGCCTGCATATCAAAATATCCTGTTCCGGTGAGGCCGAAAAGGATTGTCTTTTCTTCACCGGTTTCTTTGCATTTCAACGCCTCCTGTATTGCTCCGTAAATCGCGTGGGCGGATTCAGGCGCAGGAAGGATCTGCTCTTTTTGTGCAAAAAGCACTGCAGCTTCAAACACAGTTGACTGGTCAACAGAGATTGCCTCCATATATCCATCATGGTAAAGTTTGGAAAGTATCGGCGACATTCCATGGTATCTCAGGCCTCCCGCATGATTCGGTGAAGGCATGAAGCCGCTTCCGAGTGTATACATTTTGGCAAGGGGCGTTATTTTCCCTGTGTCGCAGAAGTCATATGCATATTTTCCTCTTGTCAGTGACGGACATGATGCCGGTTCCACGGCGATGATCCTTGGGTCAGCTTTCCCAGTGATTTTATCCTGCATATATGGCGCTATCAGTCCCCCAAGATTTGATCCTCCCCCAGCACAGCCAATGATGATATCCGGATATTCACCCAATTTATCCATGGCGATCTTACTCTCGAGACCGATAATTGACTGATGTAGAAGTACCTGATTCAGTACGGAACCTAAAGCATACCGGCAGCTGTCATCCTTCATTGAAAGCTCGATCGCCTCAGAAATAGCACATCCAAGGCTGCCCCCGGTATTTGGATTCTTGGCCAGGATCGCACGGCCGATCTCTGTCGTATCGGATGGACTTGGTATGATATTTGCTCCGTAGGTCTCCATAACCGCTTTTCTGAAAGGCTTCTGATTAAAGGAAACTTTTACCATGAAAACCGTGAGGTCAAGTCCGAAGAAAGAACAAGCCATGGAAAGAGCCGTACCCCACTGTCCTGCCCCTGTTTCTGTGGTAAGGGATTTAAGGCCCTGCTCTTTTGCATAATAAGCCATTGCAGCTGCCGCATTAAGCTTGTGGCTTCCTGAAGTATTATTGCCTTCGAATTTAAAATAGATTTTTGCAGGGGTACCCAGAGCCTTCTCCAGATTGTATGCCCTGATCAGGGGTGAGGGTCTGAAGGTTTTGTAGTAATCAAGAACACCTTCCGGGATATCGATATATCTTGTAGTGCTGTCCATTTCCTGCCTGGCAAGCTCTTCGCAGAATATTGGATACAGATCTTCAGCGGATAATGGCTGCAGTGTTCCTGGATGCAACATGGGATCATGCTGCTCTTTCATGTCAGCTCTCAGGTTATACCATTGTTTCGGAATCTCTTCCTCCGTCAGGTACGTTTTATAAGGGATCTTTGTCATCATTATTGCTCCTCTCTTTGGCTTAAATGCTTAAATGCTTAAATTTTTAGATCAATTTTGATGTCAAGGTGTTCTTGAAAATATCTGCTTCAATGCGGAACGCATGGAATGCGTTCCCTACAAAAAGCATTTCGCCAACCACCTAACCACTATCGAGTCGCTAGTCTCAAGTCACTAGTCCCTAGTTGCAAGTCATAAGTCATAAGTCGTAAGTATGCTAGATTTAAGCATATCAGTTCTGTCTTTTCGCTAACAGCCAACTGCTAATCACCTAACAGCATTTCAGCACTTCAACATTTACACGCTTTGTTTTGGCTAATTGCCAGCAGCTATTCACCTAATCGCTTAACAAGAATAGCGTCTGCAACGCGTTATTCAAGTAGACTAGGAAAGTTTGGACTCCAGCGAGCTAGTCGAACTTTCCTAGTCTATAAAAAAACTCCTGCCCCTATTTTCTTAGGGACAGAAGTAAAGTTCTTCTGCGGTACCACCCGAATTGACCATAAGGTCCACTCGTTTCATGCACTGCCATGCATGCTTCAAGGATAACGGGTGAAGATCCCGTCAGCTGCTACTCTGCATATGCATTTCACGCCACACTCACAGGTCCATTCCATCCGGCTTATACTGCTGCGTTCTCACCATCTGCAGCTCTCTTTATGTACAGTTTCAGATTTACTACTCCTGATCATCGTTTTCAATCTATACCAAAATGTTACATCTATCGAACATTTTTGTCAATAACTTTTTAAAATGCTATAATATAATCATAATTAATGGCAAACAAGGAGGTCATGATCATGGAAGAGATACTGAAAATAGCCTTCAACTCCACTGCGGTTTACATTTTTATTATTATTTCCATACGGATTTTTGGAAAGAAGGAACTGACACAGCTAACTGTTATCGATCTGGTATTTATCCTGCTTATCAGCAACTCCGTCCAAAATGCAATGGTCGGCTCCAATAGCTCCCTTCTCGGAGGTATGGCCGCAGCCTTTTCATTATTTGTTGTCAATTTTGTCCTGAAATACCTATTCTATAAATTCCCAGGGATCGGCAAAGCTTTTCAGGGAGAAGCTGTTCTCCTTATTTATGAAGGAGAACTCAATACAAAAAACATGGTGAAAGCTAAGCTGTCGCTGGATGAAATCAACGAAGCCATCAGGGAACACGGCGTGTCTTCCATCGACCAGGTTGACCTTGCGGTTTTAGAAATCGATGGCAGCATCAGTATCGTCTCCGATGAATACAAGAGAAGAACGGTCAAGAAACGAAAATCCTCAAAAGCGGTCACTAAACAGCAGTAACTAATTATAAAAAGCCATGACCTCTTTTGCATACAAAGAAGAGCTGCCAAAACCTTTTGGGTTCCGGCAGCTCCTCTTGTTCGTCTTCTTCATGTATTGGGGATACATTATCTCAAAACAATTTTGAGAACAGGCGAGATTCATTATGTTTCTTAATTACATTTTAGCATATGCCTATCCATTAAGTTTCAAGAATCTTTAAAGATTTAAAGATTTAAAGGGTAATTATAAAATTTGAACCAAAATTCGGGTGGGATATGACTTTGATTTTACCATCGTGTTCTTCCACGATTTGTTTTACGATGGCCAGTCCGAGGCCACTATCCTTATCACCGGTTTTTTTCGAAAAATACCGGTCGAATATTCTGGGCATCTCTTCCTTGCCCATGCCGCTGCCTGTATCGGAAACGACGATCACTGTGTTACTGCGTTTCTCGTAGCATCGGATACTTATAATATCCCCGGAGTTCGTATTTTTCAAAGCATTTGAAACAAGATTCTCCATGACGATCCTGAACCGTCGCTCATCGATATTGAGGGTGAAACCGTCAGGACAGGGATCAAAGACCAGGGATATTTTCTGTCCGGAGGCTTTCTTTGAAAAAAGGGCAAGGATCTGCTCAAAAAACTCATTGGCATTGACCTTCGATTTTACCAGGGGCATCTCTTCAACTTTAGCTATAACCTGGAGGTTATTTATTCTGCTCGTAATTTCCTCAAGATTTTCTTTTAAGGCATTGCTGTAATATTCAATATCCTCCGCTGTGTTCTCATTCTCATCCAGCAGCAGCTCCATATAACCCCTGATGGCACCCAAAGGTTCCTTAAGGTCATGGGCAATATTCGACATCATCCTCTTCTGCTTCTCATGGCTGAAGGTCAGTCTGAAATAATCTCTTGTATAGGTGAAGTATTTGCTGATAAGGATAAATCCAATAATGCATATATTGGCAAGACTGATGATATCGAAGTTCCCTTGATAGAAGCCATTGTAATCATAGGCGGCCATTGCGCCGCTAATCAGAACGAAGATATTAAAAAAGTGGACATGAAACCTGCTGTAGATATTACGAAATCTTACCTTGAAGATGATCCATACCATAAATAATGTGAGCATGATGTAATATCCTGTGGCAAAATATAATGCGGTATCTCCATTTGTACCTCTGAATATGGAGGATACCTCCAGGGTGATCCTTACGAACCCATCGATAAAGCTAAGGATGATCATAAAGATCACAAATCTATTGTTGTACTCAGTCATATTGATTTCTGATATCAACATGATCATGAGGATATTAAACATGCTCAGGGACAGTGCTTTAAGGCTCTCGATTGCCTCTACGGATGGATTGAGATGGAACGCCACAAACATAAGGGCATAAAGGGTAAAGAAAAGCATGACCTTATCTTTGATCCGGTATGCGAAATTGACTACCCCTGACATAATGATCATCGCCATCAGAAAATAGATGGAGCTATTGTCCGGATTATAAAGTACTGAGATTTTTGGCAAAATGAAATAAAGACCGGCTGCTAAAATCAGCAGCACCAAAATCATCATAACCTTATTCTGCCTCGTTTCTTCTTTTATATTTTTAAGCATGTCCACACGTCCTATTTATCATTGAACTTGTATCCTCTTCCCCATACGGTTTTAATAAATGTCTTATCTTTGTTTGCGTCTTTCAGCTTCTTTCGCAAATTAAACACATGGGTCTGGATGGTCCTTGGATCCCCTCCATCGTACATTCCCCAGACTGCGGTGTAGATGTCATCCAGACTGTACGTCCTGTCGATATTTCTTGCCAGCTGAAGAAGTATATTGAATTCCTTGGCTGTAAGATCGATAGGGTTCCCCTTCATCATGGCGGATTTTGAAGCTGTATCGATGGCAAGATCTCCAAATACCAAAATCTTCGGCTGTTCGCTGCCGCTAAGACTATTTTTTATTCTTGCAATAATCCGGAAGGAAAGTTCTCTTGGGCTGAAAGGTTTCGTCATATAGTCATCTCCGCCTGAAATAAAGCCATCGATCCGTTCGTCCTCCTTACAGAGGCTCGAGAGAAAGATCACTGGAAAATTGGCATCCTTCTTGATTTCCTGGCAAAACTTCAGCCCGCTGCCATCAGGAAGCATAACATCCAACACCATAAGGTCTGGAGAATAGTTTGCCAGGATTTCTCTTGCTTCTTTAATGCTGGCCGCCGTCACGACCTCATGACCCTGGCGTTGTAAGTATATGCTATTTATATCAAGTATGCTGTTGTCATCATCAACGAGCATTATTTTATACATTTGAATCCCTCCGTATTTACACTTATTTTATCACGAAATGATAAATAATTATAGGAGAAATAAAATAACCCTGCCGATAACGACAGGGTGTTTGATTTATGATACTACTTAAGATCTACCTGCAGTCTGACTTCACATTCATAGAAGCCTTCCTGATCCATAGCAATTTGATAATGATCGATATAAGGTTTGACAGAACTGCCGTATTTGGTTTCGAAATATCTCAAATGCTGGGAAGGAATAACACCGATACTGCCGCCATTTGGCGCAAAAACCTCCAGACCATACCCTAAAGGGCCTCTCGTCATGGCCGTTCTTGTTTTAAGTACCTCATCGCCTTTCAGTGTTTCCAATACTTTCTGCCTTTCCTTAGTTGTGGACCCGGTTAACTTGACCGTTATATTGTTTGAAGCACCTGTTGTTCCAGGTTTACCCTCACTGTCATTTACTTCTGAGGTCTCATTTTGTTTTGATTTAAGCCAGTCTATTAATCCCATTATTTTTGCCTCCTTATCAATAGAATTATCATAATGATAAGAACCCTATCCATCAAGATAAGGTTCTTTTTAGTGTAATTAATTTTCCCAAAGGGGCAATGTCAAGGTTTAATAGAAAAAAATGGCTAGGGCGGAAGGATTCGAACCTTCGAATAGTGGAGTCAGAGTCCAGTGCCTTACCGCTTGGCTACGCCCCATCAAATTTACCGGTCCTTCAAACTTCTCTGAAAAGACAGGTTCTTTCTATTAGACACAATAAATAGTTTAACATGAATTCAAAATAATGCAAGTGTTTTTGAAGAAAAATAATGCTGGCAGTTATTGTTAGCTGTTAGCTGTTAGTTTAGCAAAAAAGGCTAATGGCCAACCACCTAACCACCCAATGTTATATATCCCTTCCTGCATTATATCCTGCAGTAGTAGCAGTGTACAGTGTTCCTCTATTGCTGGCGCAGTCACCGATGAAGTACGTATCATCCACAAGATTTTCAAAGGTCAGTGCTTCTTCTGTCTTTGGTTTGACTCCAAGAGACACAATGAGCGTATCAAATTCTAAGGTTTTTTCACCATTCTCACCTGTGATATGAACCGTATTTTCCTCTGCTCTAAGTAACTTATGCCCCGATAATACTGTGACATTTTCTTTCTTCAGGAGCTGAAGCATGGCTGTCATGGGTATCGGAGAAACCTCCAGCATCTGTTTCTCGCTTACCATCTCGACGATAGTGACTTTTTTGTCTTTTCTCGCCAGATCCAGCGCCACTTCACAACCCGTTAGACCTCCCCCTGCGATGACCACTCGGTTTCCCGTCTGGGCTTCCCCGGTTTCAACATCTCCTACCCAGACCACATTTTCTCCGTCTAATCCTGGTATGGGTGGGATGTTCCCTTCAGCGCCTAACGCGACGATAATGGCATCCGGCTTCTCAGCCAATACCTTATCCGGTGTTGCTTCAGCCGACAGCCTTAAATGGATCTTCGGATGTCTGCTGGTCATTCTTATTGCCCACTCCAGGTAATCTTTCAGATCTGCCTTAAAATCAGGTGCCACGGCCAGATTCAGCGCTCCTCCAAGCCTTGGGCTTTTTTCAAACAGCACCACATCATGCCCCCTGTCGGCTGCAGACCTTGCAGCTTCCATACCAGCAGGACCCCCACCAACGACAACTACTTTTTTACTTATCTCGGCTTTTAAAGCTTCATCTTTCAGCTCAAGCTCCCGGCCAACTTTAGGATTTACCGCACATGCCACCCTGATTCCAGCGGGACCATGAGTCCTGTTTAGACACAGCACGCACCGGATGCAAGGACGGGTTTCCTCCTCTTTCCCTGTTCGGGCATTATTGACTGCATTGGGGTCAGCGATCACTGTCCTTATCATAGCGAACATGTCCGCTTCATCTTTTTCGATAATTTCAGCTGCCAGCTCCATATCGATGGATCCGACGGTAGTTACAGGAATTTTGATGCCGGCCGCTTTTTTGACCGAGGCGGCAAAGTGAGCATTGATCCCTCTCTCAAAATAGGTCGGCTGCGTGACCATCGGTACGATATCATCCAATAGCAATAGCCCTGCAGAGACATGCACCAAATCGATTTTATCCTGGATGATTTTAATAAACTCGATGGTTTCCTCGATTTCGATTCCTCCTTCTATCAATTCAGAGGCACTTAATCGGAATTCAATGGCAAGCTTATTGCCCACTCTTGCCCGTATGGCGTCCAGGAGTTCACAGGCGAATGTCGCTCTGTTTTCGATGCTTCCGCCGTATTTATCCGTCCTGTGATTAAACAACGGAGAGAAAAAATTGCTGATGAGTATTCCATGTCCTCCATGAAGGAGAATCATATCCATACCGGCCTTGCAGGCTCTTTCTGCTGCATCGGCAAACAGTTCGATCCAGTTATCGATTTCTTCCTGTGTCATGACATCAATTGGGGACATCCCCTCCGGCATATCATGTCCGAAGGCGAAGCCAGCCAGCTCGATGGAAGCCTTTGCTCCATATCGGTGAACGGTATCCGCCAGTACAGACAGACCGTTGATCACATGGTCGCTTCCCATATTCACACAATAACCGCTGGTACCGGGAACTGGAGGAGTCACCATGGAGATCCCTACCGTTACGATTCCTGCCCCGCCCTTTGCCAGGGCTCTTGTCCACTCAATCAGTTCTTGAGAAACAAGTCCCTCAGGAGATGCAAGCCGCGGAGCTGCAGGGGCCGTGATGATGCGGTTCTTAACCAGCATGCTGCCGATTTTGATCGGTTCAAAAATTTTCTTATACCTTGGATTCATTGAAATTTTCCTTCCCATTCTTGATATCATTACTGTAATTTGCGGACAGATCGTTTGAAACGCTCCCATAGATGGCAACGTTTTCAAGTCGTAAAATATCCCCTTGTTAAATATATAATAATAGTTTAACATAGGGTATAGACCGTTGTCTATAGTCTTGTATACAATTGTCTGTAAACTGAAAATTTGATCTTCGGGCAGAAACCCCAATTATGGTATAATAACTTAAAAACGAGGTACCCTATATGGAAAATTTAGATACAAAACAAAAAATATACGCTGTAGCCAGAAATTTATTCTATGAACAGGGATATTATAAAACATCTCTCCAGTCGATTTCGAAAAAACTGGAGATTTCACATTCGGTGATCTTTCATTACTTCGAAAACAAAAGGGACATTCTAGTCAACATCATCAGCGATTACCACAAAACTGCCGATGGCATCGTTGCCGATTTGATCAAGGATATGAGCATACTGGAAACCCAGGTATTCATGCTTAAATTCAGTATGATGCCCCTTATCAGAGACAGAAAACTTTTCCGCCTCTTTTATGACAGCATTCAGGAGAATGTCACGGTTGATATCTTCTCCAAATCCATGACCGAAACCATGGAACGGATCTATCGATACAGCACCCTGGAATATGATGAAACAGACAAAATCCTTCTTTACAACTCCTTTGTGGGCATCAGCAAGGAGTTCCTTACAGGTCTCTACAAGGGCAGTCTCCCGCTAACTGAAAACACCATTGACCGATATGTGATTTACTTCATGAAATTGTTTTTCAATGCCTCGGAAGGTGAAGTATTAAGTGTCATCATAAAAACCGGTAAATTAATGAAGATATTTAAATACGAAAATATGTCTTTTTCAAAGCTTCAGGACAATGTTTCAAATGCCATTACAAACAAAGCAGGAATTTCATATTTTGATCACTTCCAGTCGGATTTCATAACCAATGTTATTTTCGATGATCAAGGCAATCAAAACAGTCCTGAGTTTGACAGCTGCAATAAAATTGTTGTCCTGACGAAGCAGATCAAGCTTTCCCACTATCTCGATCTGGATGATATATCCGTAAAGCTGCAGGATTTTCACAATAAAAGTGCCGAGTTATACGATTTTGTCATAAAAGAAATCCCGACATTACAGTTGCTGCCGGTTACTCACATGAAAAAAAGTGATGCCGTCCATTTCCAGTTCAAGGATTTTACCGACTACAACATCGATGTCCTGAAAACCCTGGAGCACATGAATATTGAATACCATGTAAACTCTGAAAAACTGACTCTGGTGTTATTTTTTGCATATATCCTTTAAAGAAAAAATTTGCCGACTCTTATCAATAAACCCTCATGTACAATTTAAATGAACATGAGGGTTTTGCTGTCTTAAAGCTCAATAGTTTTCATAAAACTGACAAATGACTTAATCCTTCCATCCTGATGGAATTTTAAGGAGTTGTCATCTCCATTTACACCGATCACATTGAAGTCGAAAGCAGGCAATTCTCCATCTGGCGTCTGAATTTTTTCCGGTTTTGCGGGCTCCACAGATTTTACCGCGCCATTATTATAGAAGGATATCCCCGTCCTCACGTCCAGTTCCCCAAGCGGTGTATTTACACGGATCTTCTCGTTGGGCCAGAAGGTTATGCTTCTTATTCCCCCCTCGCTGTAGAGACATAGCCCCATCAGCCGGGTGGTCAATTCTCCGACTGTGGTTTTTATTTTCAGATCTTCCGTCAAAGTATACTCATCTTTCTCGTCCCAGTATGGTGTGATCCGTCCAAAGAGTGGAAAGATCCGTTTGATACTGCCATCTTCATAGAAGGAGATCATTTCTGCCAGTATATCTCCGGCAATTGTAGAAACCAGAATCCTTTCATCTAGCAGGATACTTTTAAGTCGTCCATTGGGATAAAAAGATATGGAAGTCGTATTCTTTTTCCTTACCTCGTCGTCCCGATAATGAGGAATCAATACCCCCAGGCTGGTATTGATTTTATTGACCTCTGAAAGAAAACATTCCTTCAGGCTGCCGTCCTCGTAAAAACCCGGAAATGTGGCTCCCGTTATTTTCCCATATCTTGTCATATAACTATTCTTCTTAGTATTCATCTTTTCCTCCTTCATTCTGCGATGTCGCTGCAGATATTTTTGCAGATCTCTGCAAGTTTCTCGCCTTTTTCTGTTTCATATACTTTGTATATCAGGGACATTTCACTCAGTTTTGCATCAAACCAGGGCGGTACGTGGGAGCAGATCACGTTGATTTTAAAGAATCTCCCATTTTTTAAGAAAGGCAGCAGCAGAGATTTTGATGTGGCATTTTTATCTTTCCTCATTCCTTCTGTTAAATTGATTTCATAGCAGCCTTCCCCAAGATCTCGAAAGATTTCCGATTTCCCCCTTTTCAGCTCCTTCTCCTGGTTATCCGTAAGAGAAAAAGAATCCAGTGCTTCCTTTGGAGTTCCAGCCATCTCCCAGATGTCAAATCCTGCAGTCTCAAACACGGTGTAAAAAATTCCTGATATTTTCCTTGCGATCAATACCCTGCAGTCTTTTGCCAGATCTGCAATACTTTTGATTTCATATCTCATATCTTCTATACTGTTAATTTTTTCAAGGGAGTAAGGGATATGTTGATTCAATTGCCATTTCCCCTGGTCCATTTCATAGATATTGATTTTGTTACCTTCAATAAAGCTTTCCAGTCTGTCTTCACTGCTTAGACATAATGCTACTTTCATATTCATCACCCTTTGCGAAAATTTTATAATGAATAACACGAGAACAGCGTCTCTGACGCATTATTCTCGTACGCAGGAAAATTTGGTCATCAGCCAGCTATGACGAATTTTCCTGCATTAAAAAGGATGCATTGATTTATCAATGCATCCTCGCAATTTCTGAACTTATTTTGCTTATTGTATCACTTGTTCTTCCAATTTACAATTATTTTCAGATCGGTTTTCATTTACTTCGCGATCTCGAAAGATGATAAATTTCCAGAATACCTTTCCACGAATTCCAATACAATGATATCCGGTTTATACAAATCAAGCATTTCAGGATAGTACTCCTTGGTATGGATGATATTGACTTCAGAAAAATCATGGAACAGATGTGGCTTCATTGCTGTGGAAAAGGAATCTCCAATAAATAAAACGGACTCCTGATGAGGCGCTTTTTCATTACTATAGTTTTTAACTGTCCAGTTATCAAGATCATGAATGCTGTCCTCTACGATATATTCAGCATCATCATTGAAATACCACTTCATGCCAACCATATTTGCCAGGCCATTATCCCCATTTTCATGTTCCTTTAGTTGGAATTTTAAGATTTTTTGTTTTTCCAAATAGCTCCTCTTTCCGTACAACACTTCCAGCAGCTGCTGTTCACCGACATATGAACCCAGCTGGTTCCAATGGGAATCATATTTATAATATGTCTGGTATCCTTCCGATACTTGAATCAATTCAGCCTTAGGATCTACAATGTCAATATTCGTATTATTATTCAGGTATTCGATCAGCACGTCGGTGCGGCTTTTATCATTGATTATTTCGATATTTTCCGGCATATACATTTTATAGACCTGCTCCTTGTTGGGAGGGACCATCAAAACGAACCGTATTCCCCTGGATTCCATGATTTTTTTAATATCCGCCAGACAATCTTTGGTATTCTCCAACTGTTTAAGGGTCATATGATCAGTCCCCTGGTAGTCGGCTATAGGATTTCCATCAAATTCCGATTTATAAAACAGCCAATTTTGTTTTCCCAGCAGTACCTGCTTAGAAACAAATTCACCGGTAATAAAAAATCGTAGTGAACTGTCAATTCCCGATATTTTATCAACATAAAGGATTTTGTCGTTGTAAAGGGAATCAAATTTGTTGATCATTCCTTTTATGCGATCTCCAGGTTTTGCGTCCGCTGACAGTTCCTTTTTATATTCAATAGCTATATTGGATAAATTTGTTCTAAGAGTGCTGGAAAACTTGGCTGTGGATCCCGCCGCAAGTAAGAAAAGCGCCATGATAAAAATAATTGCAATGACTTTTTCTCTTGAAGAATTCCTGCTCTTTTCTTTTTTCATGACCTTAACCCCTCGTTTCAGAAATTAAAATAGATAAATGGGTTGTATGTGTTGTTTACGATGGCTGATATGGAAAGCACCAGGGTCAACAAGACCATGACCGCAAATGCGATATCCCACACTAAGGTCCCTTTGAACTTTTCATCGATCCATTTGGCCACAGGCATGGAGAAAATGAAGCCTGCAATATAGAAAACTGAGTAATGCACCAGGTATTGGATTGCCATACCGTCCACCAGTGATGTTGCATTGATCCCAAACATCCCTGCCATGTACGTCAATGCCAACTCAATAGAGTCAGACCTGAAAATCACCCAGCCCAGCAAAACAAAGAACAGAGTATAAACATGGCCAAACCATCCTAATTTCTTGCTAAAACCCGTAAGCTTCTCAATGGATAAAAGTACAAAATATAAAAGCCCCCATACGACGAAGGTCCAGTTTGCACCATGCCATATACCTGTCAATAGCCATACCACAAATAGGTTGAACACAAGTCTGAATTTGCTTTCTACCCTGCTTCCACCCAACGGGAAATATAAATAATCCCGGAACCAGGTGCTTAAGGAAATATGCCACCTTCTCCAAAATTCGCTGATGGATTTTGCGATATAAGGAAAATTAAAGTTTTCCAGAAAGTGAAATCCAAACATTTTCCCAAGACCTATGGCCATGTCCGAATACCCTGAAAAATCGAAATATATTTGGAAGGCATAAGCAAGAATCCCAAGCCAGGACATTAAAACTGACAGATGTCCTACTTCAGCAAAGGTTCTGTCAGCGACAACGCCAAGATTATTCGCCAGTAGTACCTTTTTGGAAAGACCCATGATAAATCTTGTGGAACCCAGATAAAAATCTTCAATTTTTTCCTTTCTATTCCTGATTTCATTTGCTATTGTTTCATATCGTACAATGGGACCTGCAATCAGCTGCGGGAAAAAAGACACATAGAGACCTACATTAAAGGGTGTCCTCTGAGCTTCCCCTTTATTCCTGTAGACATCGAAAACATATGATAATGCCTGGAAGGTAAAAAAGGAAATGCCTATTGGCAATGCAATTTTTATTACTTTTAAGTCCTGGAAAAGGTAAAATTTAATATTTTCCATGGCGAAGGTCAGGTATTTAAAAATGAATAATATCCCCATGTTATAGACAACAGCAACGATCATGGCGATTCTGGATCTTGATGTATTTCTGTATTTATCTGCCAGCAAACCAAGGTACCAATTGACAACAATGGAAAGCAGCATAACAAGAACAAAAACAGGCTCTCCCCAGGCATAGAAACCTATGCTGAGAATAAGCAAAACCGTGTTCCTGAAAATTCTGCTTTTAAATATGGGATTGTAGTATATGATAAGCACCAACGGCAAGAATAAGAATAAAAATATCGCACTTGAAAATAACATTCTGATCACGCTCTTCATTATTAGTATTTTTCTCTTTAATTATGCACAAAATTGGAATATAATAATATAGATCGTTCACAAGCTACCCTGGCTCAGCAGGTAGAGCAGCTCACTCGTAATGAGCAGATCACCGGTTCGAATCCGGTGGGTAGCTCCATTTTAATAATAACGCGTCGGAGATGCTGTTCTCAATTTCAACTCTTGATTTGAGGATAAAGTTAGCATTGAAAGGGGCAGCAAAATATACAGCACATCAGTCGCTGAAAATGAAAGGGCGAAGCCGGTTATTAAAATTACCATCAGGTAGAGAGATGCGCTTCCTTTGAATAGAATTGCCGGCTTCATCAATATTTCTCTCAGAAAAACAATGATGGTCATCATGCAAATGATCCCTAATTCTCCTAGGAGCTCAATATAGATATTATGCGCCGCCATCAGTTTTCCAAAATGCAGATTCAGGATATTTGCCCCATTTGCAAATCCTGTTCCAATAAATATCATTTCAGGGTTTTTGGCAAACATGGCGATATAGCTGGTCCATATTTCTCCTCTCCCCGTCAGAAGACTATTGTACTGATTTCTTGCTTCGATAAGCGGAATGACAATATTCATGATTGCTGAATATAGCGCCAAAAGACAGACCGAAAAAATAACGATCATCCAAAAGTATACTCTGATGGATGTTTTATTTTTATATATTTTTATGAAATAGTAGATAAAAAATGTTGCTATCACGAATAAAAATGTCAGTGCATAACTTTTTGACAGGCTTCTAAAACCATTGAAAATCAAATAAGCTGCGATACCTGCATCAATTATCAAATTTTTCTTTTCTTTTTCATTCAGAATCAAAAACATCATAAAAGCGATTGCGATCAAAACAAGCTGACTATAATAATTGGGATCTCCATTCAGACCAGCAAATCTGTTGATCTGATTGAGGATATCAGATACCTCATAGTTTGTGATGGAAGGAATGCCTGGCCATAGATCGGTGACAAGAATACTTAGTGCCATTGAGCACGAGAACATTAATATGCTGTTTTTAAAATATTTCAGCTTGTTGTCCGGTTCGATATCCATAAAATTAACGATACAGGTTTTTACAAATAAAACATTGAACAGGAAGGAAACTATACTGACTAATCCTGCATGGTAGATGATGGCAGAAATTATCTGGAGTGCACATATGGCAAAGAAAAGGATCAGATCCATCAGTTTAAGTGTTTTCTTCTTGTAAAAATAGGTATTTGTCATGTAAATGACATACAAAAAAATCAAACTTGAAGGCAGATTTGACGTTAGTTTAAAAATTGCTGCAAAAGGCAGGGTGAAGATAATATAATAGTATTGCTTCTCCAGACTTTGAATGCTGAATAAAAACAGGTAGAGGCCCGTAAAAATTATTCCTGCCGTATAGGATATAAGATTGAAGGCAAAGGAATAACCCAGCCATAGGATGCTCAATCTTAAAATGACTTTAAGCTCAAACTCCTGATAACTGGTCTTCTCTTTTAACGCCGACTCATTCCACGCATAACCATTCATCTTCTCTCACCTTCAAATCAAACTCTCCTTTGGATTTTCTGCCAGGCGTCCTCCAATATTGATACAGAACGCTCAACTGTAAAATGCTCTTTTATGTACTTTCTTCCATTCATTCCCTTGACCGAACGACCCGGCTCTGCCGCCAGACTCCTGATCCTATTGATAAATGCTTCCTCATCTCCCGACCAAACCCACTCTCCGCATTTGGCCGCTTCAATCAGATCTTTGATGTCAGAAACCCTGTCTGTCGCTGCCAGGACAGGCTTTCCGTACTCCATGTAGGATAAGATCCGGGAGGGAAAGTTCGGGATCGAAAACCTGGGATCCAGGACAATCAGCCCTACATCGCTTTCCCGGGTGATCTGTTCATAGTCCGCTCTTGGCAAATTCTCCAGGACCATGGCATTAGGGATATGGTTTTCTCTGATGGTATTTTCCAGTTTGAACCGGTCAGTACCCCGGCCAATAAAAAGAAAAAAGCAGCCAGGTTCACTCTTTAAAGCTTTGACAGCCCTGCATAACAGTTCCATGTATTGGGGTCTTCCCATATTCCCCCCAAATAAGAAAACACAGGAGTTATCCGGGATGCCAAACTCCCTCCTAATAGATCTGTCCACAGATTCAACTATATCTGACAGCTTCTTGGTATTGGGAAACAACTCAATTTTATTTGGATCCAGCCAAATATTTTCATTTATCAAATATTGCCGGTTTGCCTGAGACATGCATCCAATGCAGTCGGCGGCTTTATAGAGCTTTTTCTCTTGTGCTTTAAAAAAATGGAACAACACGCCCCTCGGCTTCAGGATTCCTAAATCTGCTGCATTTTGCGGAAATATGTCCTTAAGCATCAGATAGGACATGCAATTGAACTGCTTTTTGGACCAGGTTACGATACCAGAATTGGTTACTGGAGGAGATTCAAAAAGGACAAGGTCAAACTTTCTGTTACCAAGATACTTCCTGATACCTGTGCGCATAAGTATTGGTATTTTAAGCGTCGTCAATCCTTTTTCTATGTACCCCACATCATAGTAATTACCGGTTACGATTCTTAGTACCTCAAATCCCCGCTCATTCTTCATTTCAGTATGCTTTTTATTTCTGGGCTGTTCAGAAACGGCCACCGTGATTTCATGTCCAGCTTTGTGCAGAGCTTCAGCGAGGTCGGTATAGATGGTTGCTCCCTTTGAGGGTTCAGGAAATGAAGTAGCAATATACAGGATCTTCACGATTCCCCTTCTCCTTATCTGTTCCAGCAATGAAACGTGTATTCGCATTTTGTAAGTTTAAACCCATTTCGGAAATATAGGTTGATGGCCTGGATATTATCTGCCTGGGTTACCACTCGGATGGAATGGACCCCATGATCTGCTGCCTTTCTCTTCAATGCACTTATCATCTTTCCGGCGATACCCATATTGCGATATTCTTCATCAACTGCGATAAGCTCGATGTCCATCGTTTCTTTATCTATGAAGGAGAACAGAATGAATCCGGTCTTTTCCTCCGTCACAACAAAATACTTGTCATCTCTGGAAAATGCGTTTTTGATCCAATTGCCATAAAGATCATCTGCTTTGGATTTTTCAATGGACGGATCTTTATAAAATCGGCCTCGTAAAAACGAGTTCCGCGCCATGGTCTTGATCTTTTCGTCCTCTGGGTAACGATTTCCGATTTCGATCCCTATACTTTGCCCTTGATCCTGAAATGTCACTTCATAGAAAAAAATCATAGGCACATCTACAAGACAGCACCCTTTCAGTGAGCAGATCTTGATATTATTTTCAGTGGCGGAGGCATTATTATCAATGGTTACAAATTCGAAATTCCTGACCTTTTTCTTTAAACCTGAAAACTCCCCTGTGCTCAAATTCTTTTCAATATGCACACGTGCGCATTTCATTTTGAAAAATTCGCTGTCCCATTTTTGTTCCAGGAATTCATATGCTCTGTCCATGATCATGCACCTTTCCAAAAATTTTACGTGTCAGGTTGATTGTTCCCAGTTAACGAATGATCCTTCTGATGGTTTTAAATGCCTCTGCAGAATCGAGGCAACACTCATTCCCCATGTAATGAGCCAGGTTCGTTAAGGATTGTACCGACCTGGGATGTGGATATTCACGCACTTCGCTGGTATAGCACATAAAAGCCTCTTTTTTGAGTTCAAGATAATTTTCAATATTCACCCAGGTATCCGCCACAAAAGTCATGGGATACGCCCATTCCGTATTACCAACGGTATAGAAAGCATAAATTTCTTCGATGAAATGTTCCACCGGCCTTACCGCGATCTGGGCAGCTTCTGAAACGATTTTATGATCCCTGTTGATATCATCCCCATACTGGCAAAATATGATTTCAGGTTTGAACTCTCTTACAATTTTTTCAATGGGTGTAATGATATCCACCAGGCTTATGGTATCCAGGCGCTGGTCCGGCATCTGAAAGGTATGCACTTTTTCAACGCCTAATACCTTTCTTGCCTTTTCTATAGCCAGCAGCTGGTTTACGTTCTTTCCCTTGAATCGGATGGATTCTCCCTCACAGACAATGATCGACTGCACCCGATTTCCTTCTGCCGCATGACGGGCTACCGTACCGCCGCACCCCAAAAGCTCATCATCAGGATGAGCTGCAATAACCAGAACTTTCTTATCCATATTCTTACCCTCCAACTGAAAAGCTGCTCGCTCTAATCCCCTATTATTTTCCGCTTTTGATCTTGTCATTATAGTTTTCTGCAATATAAATGTTTTTTCTGAGCAGTACGGTGGCTATGGTCTTAAAGAATATCCTGACATCCAGCCAAAATGAAATATTGTTGACATAATAGCAGTCATACTTTTTCTTTTCTTCCCAACTGATGGAATTTCGGTAATACGCCATGGTATATCCCGTGATCCCCGGCTTTACATCTAATTTTCTGAGTTCCTTCTTTGTGTACAGTGCCAGGTGATCTGGCAAGTCAGCCCTTGGACCCACAATGCTCATCTCTCCTTTGATCACATTGATGACCTGGGGTAGTTCGTCCAGGCTCGTCTTTCTGATCATTCTCCCTATCCTGGTCAGTCTCGGATCGTTCTCTCCATTATAGGTAGAACCATCCACATTTCTGATGTCCTGGGAGGTTTCTTTCATGGACCGAAGCTTAAGCATCTTGAATATCCTTCCGTATTGTCCAAGTCTGGGTCCTGCATAAAATACATTACCCTGGTCTTCCAGTTTAATGAATATAGCAAGGATAAAAATAACCGGCAATACAATAGGAAGCAGCAAGAAAGCAAGGATCAAATCAATAATTCTTTTAACGTATTTTATATAGATCATTGAAGATTTGCCTCCCCTCGCTAAAGCTGCGTTGCTCTTTCAGCGCTTGTTCTTATTGTCTTCAGCAGTTTCCCCTTAAAACCGCCTTCCACAAGGTTGTATCCCTTTAAAACCTCTCCGTTTTCAGCTTCCAGCTCAGTTAAAATAAGAACACCACTGCCGCAGGCTACAGATATCCCGCAGACTTCCGGCTCAGTACCTTTGACCGTACCGATAACCGTCCCCGGAAGTTCCAGGGAAGCCAGACCTTCCGGAAGGGCTGCCCTCACGATTTTTAACTGATGACCATCAAGGTAAGAGAATGCGCAGGGATAAGGCTTCGTCAGTGCCCGTACAAAGTTGTATAGTTCTTCTGCAGACTTCGACCAGTCAATCAACCCATCACTGGGTTTTCTATGGGGAAGGAGTTCTTCCTCCGTGGGAGTTTGGGCTTTCCCAGGCATTACGCCTGCCTTCAGGGATCCAAACAGTTCTCTTAATTGGATATATAAAAATATGGAAACCTTTCCGTAAACACTCTCACAGGTATCGTAGAATTCAATTGGGAAAGGAATTTGACTGATGATCTTTCCATCATCCACACCAGCGTTCAGCCACATTAGCGTGATTCCTGTCCTGTTTTCACCTTTGATGATCGTCCAATTTACTGGAGCGCTTCCTTTGTTGTGGGGAAGCAGGGACGAATGACCTCCCACAACACCGATTTTTGCACTGTTTAGTAATCGGTCATTCACGATTTGACTCCACCCCATGACGATGACCACATCCGGATCGTAGCTTTTCATAAGATCAAAGGTATCATCATCATTGATATGACGGATATAGTGTATGGGGATTGCATTGTTTTTGCAGATCTCCAGGTACTGCCTGGTGCCAGCACTTCTTTTTATGTACTCTTCATCCTTCAAAGTGAAGAATGCAGATATTTTTATTCCATCTTCAACTAATTTTTTGAAAGGATATAAGCCCACTTCATGAAAACCCACCCAGCAAATGTTCATTTGACTCAACTCCTATTTCAACAAATATGTATTTCAGCCCTGGCTAAGAATATCTTTGAAATTTTCCACAACGTAATCTGCGTCCTCATCCTTTAGTGTGGAATACAGCGGAAGCGTGATTTCATTTCGATACATTTCATAAGCATTTGGAAAATCCTGCAGTTTAAATCCCATTCTCAGGTAAGCTGAAAGCAAAGGCAGCGGTTTAAAATGTACATTTGTAGCGATTCCCCTCTGAGCCATTTTTTCGATGACTTCATTTCGATATTTTTCATCTTTTCCGGTTAATCTCACCAGGTATAGATGACCGCTTGAGGCGTACTCATTGGTAAAATGCTTTAAAACCTCCACGTTTTCATTTTTCAGGGCTTCATCGTACCTTTCAATAAGCGCTTTTCTTCTTGCCAGCATCCCGGGATACCGATGAAGTTGTACAATCCCCAGGGATGCCAGGATATCCGTCATATTGCATTTATACGCTGGAGAGATGATATCGTATTCCCACCCTCCCAGACAGGTTTTATCCAGTGCATCCCGAGTCTGACCATGGAGGGATATGATCATTAATTCCTTATAGATCTCTTCACTGGTGATTCCCTGAATCTCTCTCCAGGTCACAGCTCCGCCTTCGGCAGTGGTCATGTTCTTTACCGCCTGGAAAGAGAAACTTGTGAAATCTGCCGCATTTCCACTGGTTATCCCTTTGGAGATAGCTCCAAAGGAGTGCGCCGCATCTGCAGCTACCGTCACGCGACCCACGGCCTCCTGGAATTTGTTGGCAGGACGAAACAAGCCCTTTTTACTTTCAACGGCTTGGATTATTTTATCATAATCGCACATGATCCCGGCAATATCAACAGGGATGATGGCTTTTGTCCTTTCCGTAATGGCATTAGGAATAGCTTCGTAATCGATTTCAAAAGAATTTTTGCCCGTATCCAGCATGACAATTTTTGCACCCACGTGATCGATCACACTGGCCGATGCAGAATAGGTATATGCTGTAGTAATGACCTCGTCGCCTTTTCCGATTCCCAGGAGTCTCAGCGTCATTTCCATACAGGAAGTTTCTGAGCTCATTGCAGCTGCCTTTTGTGTACTGCAGTAATCGGAAATCATATGCTCGAATAATTTCGCTTTGGGTCCGGTTGTGATCCAGCCAGATCTCAAGGTAGCCACAACTTCATCGATTTCAAGTTCTGTAATATCCGGAGGTGAAAAAGGTATTCTCATAATGCATCCCCACCTAAACTATAAATGATTTCAACTTCTTCTTAATTTTATACCCAAATATTCTTCCTAACTGCATAATTATAAACGATAACAAAAAAAATCCCGGTTGATTAAATCCCCGGGCGGAAATCCGTCAATGTTTCTCCATAGGAAAAAGCGCTCACATATTGAAAGAGCTTTTCCATATCTGCAAATAATTTGTCAATACTTTCCTCCGAAAGAAAAGTTGGATTCAAGCCTTGAGTCATTTCTGAAGAATGAAGCATGAATTCAATGTACCCATGATCATTCCTTTTGCAGATCTCTGCGGTGTCCATCATATCCTCCAGATTATCTGGTCCCGGACGGATCCAGCTATTTTTCACCAGAAGTTTGCTGATAAACAGATTCCTGAAAAAAAACGATTTTTCCAAAGAAGCCAGTAATCCTATTCCGTATCGGGGCTTTTTAATGATCGTTACCGGTACCTCAAGGATTTTCATGTCACCCTTCATCCCGATGTTCTCAGATGATGGATGATACGCGCCAGACGGGAATAACCGATAGTCGCTGCCTCCAAAGGCAGGATTTCCGCCTGGCATCTTTGCCCAGCTTACTCCTGGGGTGACTGAACAGTCAACCTTGTAACCGTACTTTTCCAGGAGTTTCATATAGGTTTCGTTCATTGCCCAGCGACCTGACCTGTGGGAGGTTACTTTCGTTTCAAACCTTTCCTCAAGGAGTCTGGTCATGATTACGATTTTTTCTTCCATGATTTCAGTACTGTATTCGATCAAATAAGGCTGCCTCTGGTTGTCAGCAGTGGTCAGCGGGACAATTGGAGGTGAATTCCACCCGTGAAGATGCATGCCGATCTCGCATTGTTTTCGGTTCAGGTATTTTTTCCCAAACTTAACAAACTCCGTATCCATGGCCATCTCATAATTCGTCAGATACGTTGGCTTTAGCCCGTACTTGATGCATAACTCCTGAAAACGGAACAATTGCTTTGTGTTATTAGTGGTGATAACCTCTGGCTTGCTCCATAAATTATCACCTTCGGTATCGATCGTAATCAAGAATGGAATTTTGGATTCCAAGGAGATTCACCAGCCTATTCTTCTTATCATTATATTTGGTAATAATTTTTTTTGTTTCCAACACTAGTTTACCCTTTAGACTGACAGCTTCATCTACATAAAAGGTATCGATTTCCACACCTCCGAACCGGCTTTTGAAATCAGTGATATTTCGTATTTCCTCCCTGTCTGAAATTCCACCCCAGTCGTAGATCTTCCCCCCATGATTTTTAAAGGACAGCATGTCTGTATAATGCAGCAATCGATTCGCTCTGCCCACCATATTTTTATTCACACAGGGGTCGCTTCGATAGTGAGATACCGAAAACAGGCCTCTGGCTACTTCCGAGTCATAAATCGTCACATGGCAGGCAAGAATTTTATCACCCCATAAAGCCTTGGAAATGGCAAGATTTCCGCTTTCCCATAAAAGGGTGAGGTATTCAGTTTCATTTTTTGAAGAGGGTAATTTTTTTTCTTCCAGAAATAAATGATGGGAAAATACAAATTCTCTGATACTGTCTGCAGTTAAACTCTCCGAAAATGCCATGGTCGTGCTGATCCCTTCCCGCTGGGCTTTTCTGATTTGTTGTTGGCAGCTTTTGTGAATATTATTCCATAGCGCCTCTTCTGATTTTGTCAAATCGGTGATGAAGGTCCTGGAATGTTTTTTCAGAACTGCAAATTCTGTTGGCGTCTGGCAATAGGAAATAATATCTGCTTTTTTATCATTATCTTTTTGTTGGGAAAACCATACTTCTTCGATCTTTACTCCTTTGCTTTCTCTGACGATACTGATCATCAAAACACACCCCAATACATGATTGATTTTTATATTTATTTACTGCTTCGTATTATGGATCTGAACCTTTTTTTTATTTCAAGAGCCAGTTTGCCTTTCAGGCTGACCGCTTCCTGTACAAAAAAGGTATCGATTTCCACCCCTCCAAATTTTCTTTTAAAATCGTTGATGCTTTTGATATCAGCTTCATCCGAAATTCCTGCCCAATCATACACCTTGATTCCACGGTTCTTAAATTCAAGCATATCCCTGTAATGCAGCAGTCGATTCGCCATACCAACCAGACGCTTATTCACACTCTCGTCGCTTCGGAAATGTGAAAAAGAAATTACGCCTCTTGTGGTAAACTCATCATAAAGATAACTGTGGTAAACAATCACTTTCCCCTGGCTCGAAGCCACGGATAAGGCAAGGCAGTCATTTTCCCGAAGTAACTTTAAATATTCTAGTTCGTTATAGGAAGATGGCAAATTCTTTTCCTGAGTAAACAGTAGGTGAGAAGCCTGTAATTCCTGGATCATTTCCTCTGAGATATTCTTTCCAAAATATATCGCTGTCTCTATCCCTGCCCGCTGTGCACGCCTGATCTGATATCTGTCATCCTTATGAATGTTATTGAAGAGCTCCTCTTCCGGCAAGGTAAGATCATTGATCAGCGTCCGTCCTTGCTTGTTCAAATATCCAAACTTCGAAGGTGTCTGACAATATGAGATGATGTCCACATTTTTGTCGTTTTCTTTTCTCGGGCAAAACCATACCTCTTCAATTTTTATCCCTTTATTCTTTCGAATGATGCTGATCATCAGTTATCCCCCGTTTAACAATATATTTTTTTGAATAATAATTGCTTCCTCTTGCATATACTGAAATTATCTACTGATGAAATTTTTGAATCAGCTTTTTGAATTGAAGGGCGATTTTTCCTTTTAGTGTGACAGCTTCCAGCACGTAGTATGTCTCCGTTTCGACTCCTCCAAATTTACTTTTAAATTCCGTGATATGTTGGATTGCGGGATCATCTGAAATCCCGGCCCAGTCATAGCTCTTAAGTCCTAGCTTTTTAAATTCCATCATATCCCGGTAATGGAGCAATCGATTCGCCATGCCGACCAATTGCTTATTCACACTGGAGTCGCTTCGGTAATGGGAAGTAGATAGTATGCCTCTTGCAATATTCTCATCATAAATATAACAGTGATTAATGATCACTTTCCCTTCATATAGGGCTCTGGAGATCATCATATGACCGCTTCTCCACCATAACCCCAAGTAATTCAGTTCGTTGGATGACAGCGGGAGTTTTTTTTCTTTTGTAAACTGTGCATGGGAAGTATGAAGTTCATTGATCATTTCCTGGGTGATGCTGTCTGAAAAATAGATCATCGTTTGGATACCCTTTTCCTCGGCATGTTTGATTTCTTGTTTGCACTTTCTATGGATTCCCTTCCAGATTTCTTCTTCCGTCATCGTCAGGTCATTGATCAATGTTCTGCCCTTCTTGTTTAAAAAAGCAAATCCTGATGGTGTCTGACAATAGGAGATGACATCCACTTTTTTGTCATTTTCTTTTCGAGGCGAAAACCACACTTCTTCAATTTTTATCCCTTTTTCTTTTCTAACGATGCTGATCATAGGGGCATCACCTCTTCATAGAGCTGCACATATTTTTCCACGCAGCGATGAATGTCATATTTTTTTGCGTAGGTTCTGGCGAGCTCGCCCATATTTTCCCTGGTTTGATCCTCTGTGATCAGCCGGATCATCGCCAGATGCAAAGCTTCAGCGTCGCCAATGGGTACAACGATCCCATTTTCATTGTTTTTTATAATGTCGATCACCCCTCCTGCAGCCGTAGTGATTACTGGCAGCCCGCAGGACATCGCCTCCAAAACGGATATGGGCAACCCTTCCACATTGGATGATAGAATAAAGATATGGGATTTCTGCAAATAATCAGATACGTCTTTCTGGATGCCCGGCAAATGAACCTTATTGGCTAACCCATAAGCAGCGATTTGTTTTTCAAGGCCTTCTCTAAGCTCCCCTTCACCCAGAATCGTCAATTCGATCTCAGGAATGATTTTTTCAGCCATTTTAAACGCCTCGATCATAAGCTTGTGATTTTTGATATGATAAAGAGCTCCGGTTGAAATAAATCTGATCGCGCCATCTTTATTTTTTATCTGACCCGGGGTAAAACGTTCTGTGTCTACTCCATTATAGATGCAGGGTATCGATCCTTCCGGAATATGATATTCCTGGATTATGGATGCCTTAACATAGTCGCAGATGGCAACCGGTACAAAACCGAGCCTGTCAAAAGCGAACTGATAAATCCGCTTTTTGATCCTGCTGTTTGCAGCCGCGCGGCCTGCGACACTATGGAAGGTAAAAAATTTTTTATTGGTCTTGTACATCGCGCAAAAGGGAATCACATAAAGTATCGAACTCAGATTTGCGTGAATGATCTCAGGCCTTTCCCTTCTAAAAAAACGCTCGATTTTTAGAACAGACGCCATCAGATTATTCCCGCACAAATCGATTACCGGAATATCATGGAATCTCAGGAGCTCTAAAAAAGCGGTTTCTTCAAAGTACTTTGTCACAGCAACGATCACTTCAAATTTTGATTTATCAATATTAAGGGCTAAATCGGTTACAAACTTTTCGGCTCCCGCAGATCTTAAGCTTGGAATAAACAGGACAACTTTTTTCAACCTGATCACTTTCTTCCAAAGATAAATTATTTATTCGTAAAAAGTCTTAAATATCTTTCTCCCATATAGACAGATACTTCTGGAACACTGTTTTTATTTCATATTCATTTTTCACTTTAAGGTATGCATTTTGACCCATTTTTTGTCTCAAGGATTTGTTTTCTATGAATCGATTGATGGCCTTCTCGATGGGTTCAGAGGCTCCAGGTTCGATGACCTCTCCGCAGTCCCCGGAGAGCATGTCCGGGATCGCACCCACATGGGTTGCAATTGTCGGTTTTGCCAGGGACATGGCTTCCAAAACGGTGTTGGGAAAGCCTTCTGTGTAGCTGGGGAGAATAAATATTTCTGAACTGTTCAGAATATCCATTGCTTCATCATGCCTTTTTTCTCCTTCAAAAAGCATACCCTGAAAAGAGAAACGATTCTTTAGCGAGCTGAGATAATCCTCCTTGCAGGGACCAACGATTTTCAGCGTCCAGTCCTGGTGCTTGCCCCAAACTCTTTCCCAGGCAGTCAGCAGCTCTTCGATCCCTTTATTTTTAAGGACCCACCCTATAAAGACGATGCTCTTCCCAGAAGCCACCACCGGTTCAGGCAAGCCTGATAAATCGATGGGATTTGGGACATAGCTTACACTCACCATGGGCAAATGTTCTTTGATGGTACGATAAGTCAATTTGTCGATTGCGATCACTTCGGAAGAAAGCTTCATTGCCTTAGTCAGCAGTCTCCACTCTCCATTATTTCTTGATGCCAGGTCTTTGACCCTTCCAAATCGAATGTGGTAAGTCGCTGCCACCTGGTTTTTTTTTAAAATTTTCAGAAGCAAAATATCCCGTATGACGGATAGCCTTCCACTGGTGGTCATGTGAACAACGTCCGGAGGATTTTCCTGAATCATTTTGATAAGTTCTTTCCGTTTCCATATCATGGAAATTCCACTGTCCAGTACTCTATCCCAGAGAGGCCTGAAAGCGGCAACCTTGTTTTTCGGGGAGGTGTCAATGATTCTCAGACTGATATCTTCCCGATTCCTGGCAATGTAGTTTTCAATAAGCATCACCCAATTTGAGATCCCTCCATAAGGAGGCGGATAGGGAGCGATGATACAGAGTTTCATCCCTTTTTTCATAACGCATTCTCCCTTACAACGTTCACAGTCCTGAACCTCATATTTTCAGATCATGCTTCCGATTGGAAAGCCTGACTGCAGTTTCAAGTATTTTGCCCATTACCCGGGTAAAGGATATGGTAAAGAAATTTGCATTTCCGCGTTTATGTCCACAGGTAATCAACAACGACTTTTTATCGATATTGCATTTTGCGGTAAGAGGTGGCTTCCCTTCATTGAATCCCTTCATGGTATAGAGAATCCGATATTTTACAACCGCATACAGCAGGGGACGAAGCAAAAAGAACCGCTTTCTGGAAATATACCGCATCAGGTAGTATTCATATGCCAATTCATCATGCCATATGGAAGATTTCAAACTCATGTTCATTTCATAGATGTAGACATAAAGCTTGGCATCCACCTCATAGACCCCGAAATGATAGGCATATTTGGCTGTGAAATAATAGTCTTCGTTGAACATCCCTTCCGTGTAGAAGCCTCCCAAATCTATCGCGTTTTTACGCAGGAATACCGCTCCCAACAGGTGTGCGGAGAACCGGAAATTGTAGGTTCTGAAGTCGTAGAATTTAAGGGTATCACCTATTTCAGCAACTTCCTGGGTAAGATTTTTAAAATCATATTGCGGGCTTCTAGCTAAACTTACCTCGTTGGCTTTCAGGCTGAGAAAGGTGATTTCCTTATGCTCCCGGATGAGCTTGGTCATTGTGAAAAGATGATTTTCCACAAAAAGATCATCATCGTGAATCATGGTTACCCATTCGCTTCTTGCCAGTTCAAGGCACCGGTTCCAGTTTGCATACATGCCAATATTTTTTTCATTTCTGTAGTACACGATCTTGTCACTGTTATATTCTTTGATCACCTTTTCGGTTTCTGACGTTTCCCCGTCAAACGCCTCGTTGTCCACGATCAATAATTCGAAATCATTAAAATATTTTTGTTCCAGAACACTGTCGATGGCATTTTTAATAACGTCCGGTCTTTTGTAGGTCGGCATGAACACTGTGATAAAAGGAGCCGGCTTTTCAATATCCCCATAGATCAATCTTGATTTTATAGCCGAATATTTAATAAAATTATTTTCTATGGAGAAACAATCCCGCTTCTTTAACCATTCAAGCTTTTCCGTATTCACCAGTCACACCTCCCCTTTGGTCCCTTACTATTTTGCTATATTTTTACCCATTTTCACCCAATCTACACGCTGATTGATCCAGCCCTGGCTGCAAGGTTCATTTTCCTTTTTTGATTCGTTCCAGCAATTCTTTGATCAGAACATCAGCGTTGCCAATTTTCATAAAATAGACAAGAACAAAATAGACGAATGTTGCGGTCAACAACGCAATTCCCAAAGACAGATTCATATTCAAATAATGATTTAACATAATATAAACGGTCCAGGAAAGCAATCCCATAAATAAAGAGGCTGCGATGATCTTTCCATAGGATGCAATGATGGACATAACCCCCAAGCCCCCGATTTTTTTTCGAAGATCCCAATAAAGCAGACCAGAAAATACGATGGCGGATATGCTTGTGGCCAGTGCTAATCCGCTTATGCCCATGAAACGGGATAAAATCAAATTCAGTATGATATTGGTGATCATGGAAAATACCGCATTCTTTATGGGTGTCTTCACGTCCTGGAGACTATAAAACACCCTTGAGAGAAGCTCTCTCAGACCAAATCCGATCATCCCGATGGAATAAAAGAACAAGGCTCCAGTTGTCATGGAGATGTCCTGGGCATCGAAGGCTCCCCTTCCAAAAAGCAGGCTCACCACAGGACGCGCAAAAATCATGATTCCAATGGTCATGGGAACAACAAAGATACTTATCCCCGACACGGCCTCCAATAAGGATGTTTTGATCCCGTCAATGTTATGTTCCGCTGCCATTTTTGATATCTTTGGAAACATGATAGTGGAGATGGAAACAACAAAAATCCCTTCAAAAATCCCATTGACTCTTTCCGCATAGGTTAATGCTGTAATTCCCCCTACTGCGATTCGGGATGCCAGGTTCTTGTCTACTAATATATTGATCTGATTCACAGAAACACCCAGCACAAGGGGCATGGTATTGAGGATCAGGGTTTTAATGTTTTGATCTTTGAAATTTAAATTAAAGTGATATTTGAAACCTTTTCTAAATGAAGGCGGCAATAAAAACAAGACCTGGAATATTGAAGCCACTACAGTACCGATGGACAATACATAAATATTGATCTTTACACTCAAGAATATGGAAATCATGATCATAAAATTTGCCAATAACCCAATGAGGGAGGGGAAAATATAATTTTCTCTTAGTTGAAGGAATCCGCTGAAAATACCGATCAGGACTGTTCCATAAACTCCAAACAAACCGATTTTAGTAAATTGTACGGCAAGCTCCATTGTCTCTGGATCGAAGCCTGTTGCAAATATTCGAATGATTTGTTCCGTAAACAATAGTCCCATAAGAATCAGGATCGTACAGATCATGATCAGAATATTGACAAGATTGCTGGTGAATCGATAACCGGCTTCTTCGTCCGCTATATGCTCAACTTTGCTTAAAACGGGGATGAAGCCTGTATTGATTGCTGATCCGATCAAACCGAATATTACAGTAGGAATCGTAATGGAAATCAGGTAGGCATCGCTGATGGTGGATGCCCCATAATAATAAGACAGGATCATGTCTCTGACAAACCCTGTTATCTTCGAAGCTGCATTTATAATGATCAAAATTAAGGTTATTTTTTTCATAATACCTGCCTTCCATCCAGTATGGATGACCTACCCATAGACTTTGATTACAATCTATATACCCACTCTTCCAAATAATCATCAAAAATGATTATTTGGTCTATTTCTCATGGACTTCTGGATAGTTAGCTATAGTTTTAAAGCGGCTCTCCTCAAAATTGAGGAAAACCGCTTTCTTTTCTGTTGGAGAGGTGTAAAAAATCTTCTCAGGGCTTGATTTCCAGGATGTCGAACTGATTGCCCCTTGGATTCCCCGCCAGACCGGAGGCATCATTCAAACCGATGAGGTAGGTAGGACGGTTCTTGATATTCAATAAAACTGGGAAAGTTAGGGTATAGTTTTTCTCCTGAATCTGTCCACTGGCTGAATTCATCGCCGAAACCTCATCTGCCGACGGAACCGAGAAGAATTTGGCTTCCTTGGTTCTCAGGTTTACAAAATAAAAGCCCAGATTGGAGGAATCGCTTCTTATGGAGGTAACACCAGTGTACAGGTATATATCATCATTCAAGGGCACATAGTTGTAGCCCTGGGTGGTTCTTGTCACATTTTTCTGGCCGATGATGGAACTCAAGAACCCACTGGCAAGTTTTCCGCGAAAATCAAGCTGCTGAATGATAAGGTCCGATGGGTACACACGGTCTACCCAGGAGGGCACATTATTAACATCGTAGTAGGTTGATTCACCGGTGCTTCCATTAGTGACAATTGCTCCCTTTACATCGGTACCCCCGAAAAATCCAATTCGTTTTGTCAGGACAGAAGTGATGTAAAATCCATTTCCTGCATCATCCACCTCGAAGTTGGTTTCGCCAAACATTTTAGTAGGATATTTGAACCGAATGTGCCTTGCTATGTCCCGCATCAGGATATCGCTCTTGGAATATTTCAGCGGATTGACAAGCTTTATCAGGTCAGCTTCCTGGGTAGCCATATCAACCTTGACATAGTATGGACTCCCATTCCTGGAATTGATGATGTACTTAATGATATCAGAATAAGACAGTGGCGATACCCTGACGGGCACGCCCTTGATATTTATTTGTGGATAATTGTCATTGATTTCAAATTGGGAAACGACTTCCTGGACAGAGCCCATTTGCCGTTCTCCAATAATGGCCGCAGTTTCCCGGTCCACCACAGGTACTTTATCATAACCGATTTCCTTGACGGTATCTGCAAAGTTGGCATCGGTCACAGGTATGAGTGCAGCATAAGCCCTTGCCCGAAAAATAGGTTGGGAAAAAAAACCAGTACAGCGGGAGCAACGACCAGAATCGCTACTACGATTGCCGAAACAGTGCATCATTCTATATTCAAAGATTTCGTTACACTTCCATCACTTGAAAGTTTGACTAATTCCTGATGCAGTAACTCTATTTTTACCGGCATTCTTTGAAGCGTACAGGTTTTCATCAGCTTTAATGATGATTGCATCGACGGACACTCCGGCAATATTTTCAATTGAAAACTCCGCGACCCCCGCACTGAATGTAGGCGAAAAGTCGAGTTCTTTCATACACGCAGTGCGAAATGAGGTTGAAATTCGCTGCAGAACCTTGATTACAAGAGAAGTAACCGTGTCAGGAAAAAGAAGCATAAATTCTTCACCGCCAAACCTTCCTACAATGTCCTGTTTTCGTGTGTTTGTGAAGGCCGCGGAGCAGAATAGGTTGAGAACCCTGTCGCCTACCAAGTGACCATACGTGTCATTTACTGATTTGAAATCGTCAATGTCAATCATTGCCACTGTCAGCCCATCTTTGCTTTCAGCAAGACTCTTTAACGAATTGACAAGAGCGTATTTATTCATTGAACCTGTCGCGGCGTCGAGTGAAAGCTGGGTTTTTAGCAATTTCTCATATCCCATTTGGGTTGTGATGTCCATGAAAGACAGTACACCATATATCGCATTATCTGTGACAACGCGTGATGCGCTAACATTAAACCACTTCTTCCGATTTGCCCCATTAATATTGAAATAATGTTCAACAACCGTTTCCGGGACATTGACGCCTTCCATCATAGCGGTGCTCAGAATCCTGCGCAAGCTGCAGTCCCTGCAATTGTCTCCCTCTCCACAGTTTTTCCCGGTCAAATAAATATCAGAACACTTGAGCGCATTGCCGAGCATACGCTCATGAAAGTCTTTTGGGTCAATATTAAAGGTTGCAAACATATAGTTATTAATACTCTGTAGAGATGTATCTCCGTTCACAACAACCAGCCCGACAGGGCTATTCTCGAAAACTGCCTGAAACAAACGGGATGAAATGTTATCGTTTTCCAATTTATAAATCACTCCTTTTTGAGAGCTTTAGCCTTCGGATGGCGCTTCCACAATGATGATGTGATGATGCGATATTTGGTCAACCTATCGTTTAAACCTGTCCGAAAAAAGATATATCCATAGTTGATTTGACATCTTTCAGCTTTTATCTTCCAATCGCATTATGATAGAATTGGCCTTTGTCGCTTTACAACATTTTAAGGGTCTTAATTTTACTGATTCCAGATAGGTGTCAATTTCCCATATAACGCATATCTTGCGTTATCGAATTCATAGGAGCAGGTACACAAGGTGATGATCCGGTCGTCAGCCTTTACTATCGTATTGGATTCGAAGGTTGATTTCTTTTTGAGCGAATCAACATAACTTTGGAAATCATAGTCATCTTTAAAATCGAATCGAACAGACTCATAATTTCCATCAACAACATTTCCTGCAAACAGCTCAATCAAATAATTACCAGCAGGAGCACAAAATAGCATGGTTGGAAAACTGTCGTAATACCGTTGATCCTTGTACTTTGTTAAGGAAGCAAACATGGAACCATCTTTCATGTTGTGTCCGTACATAATTGTATTTTTATCTGAAAAATCGTTATGATTACGATAATCCATAAATATCGAACCCAGCTTGTTACGCTCACCAGTAAACAGATGTCGAAGATAGAAATCGTTGTCTTTTCCCCGCACCACGGGATAGTCGATTTCTGTTCCTTCAGCAGCAAGCCATCCTACCACATCCGGATTGATTCTCTCCAGAGATATGAAGTCTACTCCGTTGATTTGTTGATCTTTTTTTTCTTCTGATGATGCTTCATCAGCAGTCTGCAGCAGTGTGCTGGCTTGGTCAGTAGAAGGGTCTGGCGATTCTCCCAGAAGACGAAGTTGCTGATAGGTAGCATCGCCTTTGGCATACTCCTGGCTATCAGAAAACAGGACAAAAACTGAGCCCAGAATGCCTACCACACACAGCACCATAAGAATATGCAATATTAAGCGTAGATGTGATTTCACAAAGTACCTCATCCCGTTCTCCTTTCTATCCAAAAAACGGGCAGCAGGATTTTATGTTTCCTACCGCCGGTGCTCTGTCTGATTATTTCTGCTTTCTTGGTCTAAAGTATTTCTTGCGCAGGGTAAAATCGGCAGCAGTAAGAGCCATAAGCGCTATCAAGAAAAAGAGTAACCCCAACTTAGCAAGGTCGTTAGCCTGATCGTCTCCTGTTTGGGGCATACCGTCTTTATCATCATCCGCAGATCCTTGCGGTGTATCCCCGTCGCCAATATTATAGGCAGGGTTACCGGGCGTACCGGGTTTGCCTGGAGCACTGCTCAGGTTGTTTGTAAACGATGCGGTCTGCAAATTATCAGCAGAGATGGTGCCGCTTGCTCCCGTGCTAGTGGAAGTATATCCGTCTCCGGTATAATCGGCCTCCGTCACAGTATATTGTGTGCCAATCGGCAAGCCGCTGATTGTGATGGCCTCACCGTTGGCAAGTGAAATGGTATTGCCACTGCGGATGGTTCCTGTGGCTGCGCCGGTGTATGGATAGGCTTCGGATGCACCGATAAAGGTAACGGTGAAGATAAACTTTTTAGTGAGATCTGCTCCTTCGCCTGTGACCGTTTTACTGATGGTCAGACTGCCTGTGGAAATCGGCAGCTTTGTATTAGTAAATAACGCTGTTTGCGTAGCGTCGGCCAGGATGCTGCCGGTCGCGCCTATGCTGGTCGACGTATACCCGTCGCCGAAGTAGTCGGCTTCGGTCACCGTATAAGTTGCATCTTTTGGTAAGCCCACAATGGTTATACTTTGTCCGTGGGCGAGGGAAATGGTATCCCCGCTAGCAATGGTTCCGCCGGGTGTTCCATGACCGATATAGGTGTATGTGCCTGTTGCACCATTCAGCGTCAATCTAAAATCAAATGACTTTGTGGTATCAGCGCCTTCGCCGGCAACAGCTTTACTTATAGTCAGATTTCCAGCCGTACCTTCCGAAAAGTTCTGGATGGTGATGACATTGGCATTCGTTCCTGTTTTCCCGTCAATCGAAGCAGTAACCGTAGATCCGTTGGTAGTTACCACCAGAGAATGGATAGCGTTTTCCATCGTATATCCTTCAGGCGCTGCTGTTTCTCGGAGAATATATTCCCCATCGGGGATAACCTTTAGCTTGATGGTGCCTTCGCTCCCTGTGACGCCTTTTTTGATGACAGATGTACCATCCATAGCGTATAGCGTGAATTCAGCACCGGCAAGGGGGACACCTGCTCCATCGATTTTCGTAATACTGATCCATCCATTCCTCAGCAGGCTGGCGGTGCCATCCGAGGCTGTAATAACATAAGGTTTGGACGTTTCTTCCTGATCAGTGCCACTCCCAATCAGTGCCACTTTGTTCGTAACAGTTCCCGGTTCGCCTGTGATATCAGTGATATAACTAAAGCGATAAGCCTTCGTATTGTCGGGGATAACGAAGCTCAGAACCCGCGTCGCATTATCAAAGCTCACGTTTGTCCCCAATTCCAGTGTAACGGGGCTTCCTACCGTATAGCTTCCGTCCGCGTTGAGGGTCATCTCATTGGCCGAAACATTTCCATCAAGCAGCAAAGTGCCGCTTGAATCTGTACGTAGTTCAATACCAACTGGCAATTGATCTTCCAGTTTTTCGCCTAACTGTGCAAGGTCATAGGGCTTGTAATCTACGATCCAACGTAATTCGCCCGTCGTGGGCTGCACAGTGGTTTTGCCCAGGATTTGGCTTGTGATGGTCACATCCCGGTAGCCGCTTACACCGGTAGTCCAGTTTTCGGTTTTCAAAGTCACATTGTTGCGCACGGTCGTCGTTTCATTGGAGTCGAAGTATCCTGCGGCGGTATCGCTGCTGGGCCTAGCCTTGACCAGAATCACATACGGCTGGTCAAGCGAAGAGAATGTAAAGGTAGCCGTGCGCCCATTGAAACTGGCATCAAGTCCCACGACCGTATCCGGTGTGGTATCTGACGCCTGAACGGTTCCGTTGGATTGACCGGTTCCTTCAAAGATCAAATACGTTGATCCTGAGACTATATCGACAAACTCCCATCCCTCCGGCAGGGTATCGGTAAGGGTCGCCGTTCCCAGGGTTTGTCCCACCGCGTTTGTCGCATCGGTTAAATTGATGCCATCGGCGTTAACGTTCAGACGGAAAATCGCCGACTTATCCTTATAGTCGAAGCCCTCCAGTGCATTACTCGTAAGGCTGGAGTTTACGCCGGACGCCGGATCAGACATCGCTTCCCGCTTTAACATTCCCTTAAGCAGCATTCTGTTCGTATAATTCACGCTTCCGGTCGCAGCGTTCAGCTTTGCATTAGCGCTGAACAGTGTTGCCGTGTTCCGTACGGTAGACGTTTTGTTGCCGGCAAATATATTCGGGTCTAAGACCTGACTGTCAAAGCTGAAGGTGTTCAATGCGGTCGTAGACAGGCCCGTGATTTCCAGCAAATCGGCAACCCGCACGCCATCCTGCTCAACAGCTATCACATTCACCGCCATCGTTCCTCCGGTAAAATTGCCGAAAAATTTTTGACCATATCGCGGCGTTAGATCAGCGGAAGTAATGCCACTTGGAATCCCAGTAACCGCTCCGAGGTTGATGCTGTTTCCGTAAACAAGAAGATCATATACCTTCAAATTAGGAATGCTTTGTCCTTTAGTATCTACATTTACGGTCCAGCGAATTTTTTGGTTCGCGGTATCCGCCACACCAGACTTTGAAATAGCATTGTACCCGACACCCACATTGATACTGCCCGTACCGAGTCCGGGACCCGACAAACCATCCCAGTGAATACTTGCGGAATTGCTGTACGTTTTTGTTCCAGTCGTATATGAGTCGTCGGGAACATTGGTTACGATAGTAAGCAGAATCTTTGAATTGATGTTGCCAATGGCGTATTCGCCACTTGCATTGGGTGTGATGGGAATCTCGGTATCCCAGGCTGAGCCTGTCCAAGCTTGCCAGTTGGCGGATTTAAGAGTTAAACCGGACGGCAGCACATCGGTTATGACAACATTTTTTAAAGTTGCTCCCATGTGGTTGGCAGTTATCGTCCAGGTGATTGTGCGATTTTTCGGGTTGTAGGTACCGCTGCTGCCGGCATCGCTTGAAACGCCCGTTTTCTCAATCCACTTCGGCGTAAATTTGACCTTGAATTGCCCCTCGTCCACCACGGTGGACTCGCTGCTGAGAAGTTGAGCCTTATTGCTCACCGTTTGCTCAGAAGTGGCATAATACGCACTATCGGATATTTTTGTTTTAAATGTGATTGTCTTGGGGCTGGTTGCGCCATCCAGGAAGACATAACGAAGCGCGCCGCCAGTTGTATCGGGGGATGCACCCGCGCCATCTACCTGAAATGAGGAGGGAATATATGTCCCCACAGTTTGCAAATCATCAAAGAACTGATATCCGGCTAAATCAACAGCTGTGGCTCCCTGTGTCGCGCTGATATTTACCGTCCATGTAATGCTCTGGTTCGCCAAGTCCGCCGTACCCTTTTTTGTCACATCATATTCAATGGGCAGAGCAGGGACATTCACGGTATATGTTTTTTCTAAGATTGTTATGGTATGATTTCCCGTGCTGCCGCTGGCGCCGCTGCCGTCGTATCCAAAATTAGCTCCAAACTCACACTCTACGGTATTGGATGTTCCATCGAAAACCGAATCATCTCCATCAAAGGTAACAGTGGCAGTCACCATCTTTGTATCGGGGTCCGTTTTAAAAGTTGCGTGGCCTACCAGCAACGTTCCCATTTTTAATTCAATAGTGTCGCCCGAAAGCAGTGTGAATGCACTGCTCAGGTCAAATTTTACCGTGTCACCCTTTTGAATCGGATCTGAGGGCGTTGGATCGTCGCCTGCAACCGGTATGCCAAACGAAATTTCCACCCGGATCGGCTTGGTGCTTGTTATGTTCCTCCCTCGGGAATTGTGACTCCATCCTGTGTGATTGTCGCCATGAGATCGGTAAGCATTGAGGCGCTTTGATCCGTAGCATAAACCGTACCTGCCCCTGGACCGAATGGAAAAGATCCCAGCATCAGGCAAAATATAAGAATAATCGAAAACAATTTTTTGTTTATGTATTGTGTTCTTCTTTTTGTTTTACTAATTCTACTCATTTTTTGTCCTCCTTTGCCGTTTTATCAGTTTCAAACGCTCTCATTCCAATCGATACAAGTGTACGTAACATGTCTGATTGAGAGCGGTCATAAAATATCTCTTTTTTGAATGATTTTAATGATGCCTCTATTTCGGGTGTAACCGAGAATGTAATTCTTTTAAGATCTGTTGCCATAATTTGTACCTCCTTTACGGTTCATCGATGATGAACTTGTGTATAGTGTACAAAATCACGCTGGACATTTTCTGAACATACAAAAATAGAGGTGTTTTCTTCCCGGCGAGAAGCAAACACCTCTATAAGATTAGTTAAATAAGTGTATTAATAATATTATAATTTAAATATACCGCGGAGTAATTCCTCCATAGTCGTATTTGGCGCAATTCCGAGTTCAGATTGATACAGATCTTTGATTTTGTTGTAATGGGTAATGAGCGACGCTGTATCCTTTTTCATAAAAAACAACTTTAGCAACATTTCGTTTAAAGCATCGTCAAGGGGAGCTTTTGTGAGAGCTTTCTGAAGGAATTTTTCAGCATTTGCGTAGTCTGTTCTGGTTGCGTAATATTTAGTAAACTCAGAAACCAAGCTGCGATATCTTTTAGAATATTCTTCAGCTTTACTTTGAGACCAGAAATATCCATTTTCTTCTAAGTAATTTCCTTTGTATAAGCCCAGCGCTTTTTTGTATCTTTCAATAGATTCTGCTGACAGTGTAATTTCAGCATGTGTAATTGCTTCGAACTCAGCGGTATCAATGTATACGTCCGGTAACTCCAGTTTGTACCTGCCATTTATAAAAGTGAAATCAAATTTGATATTTGCCGACAACAGTGTTTTTTTCACTTTATAGACAGTCGTATGCAAATTTGTATTGAGCTGTTTTTCTGAATCGCATTCAGGCCAAATAGCCTGGGTGATTTTCCACTTCACAACCTCGCTGTTTAAGTTTTGAAGCAAAAAGCAGAAAAGTTCCTCTGTTTTTGAAGTGCGCCATTTGACAGCTTCACTGCATCCCGCTCCATATACCGATAATCTTCCAAAGCAATATATGCGGCCTTCGTCCGCAGACAGTGGAAAAACAACCGATAGTGGCCTCACTCTTTTCAGCCTTGTTATTGCCTGTGCAATATCGTCAGAGGAAAACGGCTTAAGTATGTAATCGATAGCGTTTACTCGAAAAGCCTCAAGGGCGTATTTGTCATACGCGGTAACGAATACGATCTCAATATTATTACCTGCCTCAATAATTTTCTCTGCAAGCTGTAGTCCGGACATTTCAGGCATTTCTATATCAAGAAAGGCGACATCAGGTCTCAGGGTTTGAATTTCGGCAAGGGCTTTCGCCGGGCTCATGAAGGACCCGACGACACATATCTGACCAGTCTTCTCGAGTAAACGTTTGAGAACGTCAAGCGCAGGCTTTTCGTCGTCAACAATAATTGCGTTGAACATATCTTATGACACCCCCTTATGCCATACTTTCTGACATTTTTATTGTTACAGCGGTTCCTTCACCTTCTGTGCTCTGGATATCAATCTGCGCGTTTCTCCAACCGTTGATACGTCTGCTGACATTGAAATAGCCGACCCCTTCGTTTGCGGATTTAATGGTTCTCAATTTATTAAGTTTTTCCGCCGACATCCCTATTCCCGTATCACTGACCCTTATAATAGAAACATCGTCGTATTTTTTCACTGATATTAGGACGGTTCCGCCACCAGCTTTTTTGCATAGCCCGTGCTTTATAGCATTTTCCACTAGCGGCTGAATGCAAAAAGAAGGTATTTCCATACTCAAAAATTCCGCGTTAATATCGTATACAACGTTGATCAGCTCGCCGAAACGGGCTTTTTCTATTTCAACGTATGTCTTAATCAATTCAATTTCTCTTACTAAAGGTACCACCATTGATTTATGGTTGACGTCAAACACAAGTCTTAAATATTTGCTGAAATTGACAAGCAGGCTCGCTGCCCTTTCGCTATCATTGTAGCAAAACGATACCATCGTGTTGATTGCATTATATATAAAATGAGGCTTAATCTGTGCCTGCAGAAAAGCGAGTTCATTTTTAGTTGCTTCTTCATGGGAACTGATAATCACCTCGAGATTATCGTGACCATATTGAATCAAAATTTTAGCCAGAAGATATGAGCAGATAAACATAAAACACGCGACAAAAGTCTCCATGACCATTTTGCTGTCTGCTTCTCCTGCGAAATACAGGTTGACGACTGGTAGTAGAACGGCGACCACGCTCATAAAAAAGATCCGGCGGGTTAGCTTCACATTGGAAAAAATAGTGGAAGCAAAAATCGGAAGAATATAAGAGCACAACAGGACTTTCGCAATGTCATGAGTCAGAGATAGGTAGAGCGAAAAGATTACAAAAAGCGAAAGAGACAAATATTCCTTCGCCGGTAGAGGAAACCGAGTAGAACGAACACACATCCCGACCAACGAGTTTAAAACGAAAAAACCTATTGCAGGTAAAATGATATAATCCCGCAGATAAACATCGGGAGGCCGAGCAAGAACGCTTCTTGCTGCAAAATACCAGATCACATGCGCCAAAATAATAAGGATAGCCGTTACATGGCCGACATTTACTATATAACGGCACCATTTGTTTAAATCCATATGTGTTTTTTGTCTGGTATTCATATTCTATCTCAACCTTTTTCCGAATATACAAAGAGGCAACTTGGTTATTCTGTTATATGTCATGATCTTCTCACTCGCAAAAATCAAGCCGCGTGCAGTTTAACTTTTTACGTTTACCTAAGCAGTCCAGCCGTGCTGAACCAATGGAAATAAATGTCTGCAGGCTTTCGATATGACCGCTTAGCAGTTCTATACCCGAGGGAGTGATTTGATACGACACACGTCTGCCCTTTGTTGCGACAGGCTCAATCAGACCATCCTTTCCCAACCGGGTAAGGGCACCATACAGGGTTCCAGGACTGAAATCAATATTAAAATTGTTCCTCATATCCTCCATGATCATATATCCATGCTTGTCGTGCTCCGACAGGCTGAGCAGGATGAGCATGGACGGGTCCCTGTATTTACCCATTTCATTCAGATTCATTATTTCACACCCACCATGCATATGATATTATTACGCATAACGTAATAATATCATATGCATGGCAGACGGTCAATGCAGGTATTTTACCCATTATTTTATATGACGAAAAACCTCTTCCGAAGCATAAATGATGAATTCTTCTGGCGTAGACACAGCTTCTGCGTG
>JAAXUP010000110.1 GCA_013335935.1 Eubacteriaceae bacterium
GAATGTTGTAATTCTGATCTACCGATATATCGCCCCGACGTGTCGGGCTTAGAGCAAATGGGGGAGATACCCGTTTCTACCGACATGCCGTCCCTCCGGGACTTCGAGGACAGCGCTCCGCAAACCCCGTAGGGGTGCGATGTCGGTAGCAAACCGACGCCCGCCCGTCACTTTTCCTTTTTTGTTTGTTTCGCGCAAAGAACTTTAATAATCAAAGTATTTGCAGGTAAGGGGGAAAAATGGGAGTTGGTATGTCTGCAGGAATATAGTGTTTCTGCGTCGTGCCGAACCGGGTAAGCTATGAGGGTATGCCGGAAGTCATGTCGGACAACCTATAGATTTCGTTGGGTATCTTAATTATGAGTCGTAAGCATATTTGATGGAAAAAGTTGCTTGTTTTTATTGTAACTGTTTAGTAAATAAAAAGATGCATATGTGTTTCTATGTGTTGATTCCTCCGTGCAGAGCCAGTATGACCGATGATTGCATTGCCATAGCTACTCGATAGGAAATTGTAACCCCCCGCCAGTTTCCTGTTTTCGCCTTGCAGTTCAACAGTATTGTATTGGTTATGAAGGCATTTATCGGGGTTACAGATCATGACTGGTTCCAGCTCCTCCGGAGCCAGCTCTCCATCGAAGAGGTTAACTTCTGGCAGCCCTCCGGCAACCAATTGTTCAAAGCCCTTAAGCCAGGCGAACTCTTTCTATTCAAACTTCACAGTCCAAACAACTTCATTGTCGGCGGAGGATTCTTCGCACATTCCTCGTTATTGCCGATAAGCATGGCATGGGAAGCCTTCGGCATAGCAAATGGAGCTACTTCCTTTTTTGAGATGAAAGAAAGGGTAGCGAAATACCGCCGACAGACAATGGATCGGCATACTGATTACCGGATCGGGTGTATTCTTCTCGAACAACCTTTTTTCTTGCCAGAACAGCAATGGATACCTGCTCCATCTGATTGGAGCCCGAATATCGTTCAGGGAAAAGGGTATGATTTGACAAAAGAACCGGGACTTTCTCTCTGGGAACAACTAGAGTCCCCACTGCCTCAAGCATTCAAGGAGGATCAGCCAAAGTACGGTACACCAATGCTGACATATCCGCGTTTGGGTCAGGGCTCTTTCAGAGTATTGGTTACCGATGCTTACGAAAGACGATGCGCCCTCACCAATGAACGAACACTTCCGGCACTTGAAGCAGCGCATATACGCCCCTTTGCGGACAAGGGAGAGCATCGCATCGAGAATGGGATTCTACTCAGAAGGGATCTCCATGCACTATTTGATCGAGGCTACATCACTATCAATCCTGATTTGCATATCGAAGTCAGTGGAAAGATAAAAGAAGAGTTCGAAAACGGTCGCGACTATTACCGTCTTCATGGAACCCAAATGAGGCCGCCCGTTCTTCCATACAAAAAACCCTCAGACGAATACCTTAAATGGCATAATGATGAGGTATACCTCGGATAAAGATGTTGGTATAGTATCAGGACTGTAATGTATTAACAGACCACTCAAATATCAGATCAATTGAAATATTTTTAAATCATGGATTTTAAAGAAACATTACTGCGGTTGAAAAGCAAAAGCTACAGCTTTGCAGGTTTTGCAATTTCATTTTTTTCACTCTCTCTTCTATGTATTATAGGGTTATTTGTTTTGCTGTTGATCTCGATAAGTTTGGGATGGTCGTATTTATCTGGATTTATATTTATGGTTGCTGCGGTAATTTTATCTGGATTTTGTTTTATCCTTAATGCTATTACAAATGTTTTTGGTAAGGGTCGATCTGTATTGTTTGGGGCATTGTCGTTATACTTAAATCTTATGTCAACCCTTGCATTTAGTGCGCCTGAATTTTTTTCTGGTCTTGGAATGCAAAAATGGCTTTCCCTGAGTACTATGTTTTTTGTTTTTACTGCTGGCGGCGGTATCGCATTGGTTGGCTTTGAAAGATTTTCAAAAATAATATCTGTAATTATTATTATTTTGAATGTATCGGTTTTTGTTCCGAACAATTCATTTGTTAGAGGCCTCATTGGTGTTTCAAACAGTATGGGAAATTTGTTATCAAGGAAGCTGAATGATCTTGATCAGAATCTCGCGCCATCAGACGAACTGATACGGCAAAGGTATCTTGATGAATTTAATAGACGAAAGCATGAGTTAAATGGTCAGTTTGAAATAGGCACTATTACGGCGGAAGAATATGAGAGAAAAATGCATTTACTTGAAGAAAAATATATAGATAAAATTAGTGTTGAAGAGAATGAACATAATGAGCGCGAGGCAAATACTCCACCAGTATCTGTAAGTTCAGCTTCTCAGGTTTTTGCGCCTACGACTGATGAGGCCTCTGAAATAGTTGATAATTCTGTATTGACAGGTTTTGTTGAAAATTATATCGCAGCTTTCAATAGCGGAGATATAGGGCGGATTTTGATGTTGTATGCTGATAAAGTCAATTATTATGAAAGTGGTTTTGTTGATAAGGCCTTTATACAAAAAGATAAATCTAATTACTATAAAAGATGGCCTGAGGTTTACAGTGCTTTGAAAAATGGTGTGTCGATTAGTAAGGTTGCAGGTAAGAGTGTTTATGTTTTGTCCTTTGAAGTTGAATATCAAGTGGCAAGTCCTTATAGAAATAAACGCTCATATGGTAATGCTTGGACCACGTTAAATGTTATTGTAGGAGAAAATGGTGTTAAGGTTATAAGTGAAAATCAGATGGTTAGTGATAGGCATTTATCTGGATATTGAAATTTTTGTATTCAAAAAATGAGAATATTATATCGTTTTGTTTTCTTTTTGTTTTTTTTGATTCAATTATTTTTTATAGAAAATTCTTGGGCCAAATCCGTATTTCAAAAAAAGTCTTTAGTTGTTATCGCGATAGATGCGGGACACTCAAAAGCTCATGTTGGAGCTGTAAGCGCAAGGGGGATTGGAGAGTATTTCTATAATCATGAAATTGCAAGGCTTTTGCGCGATGAATTGGTTCGGAAAGGGTATACGCGGTCTTTTTTTATTAATGATAATGGTGGCGATCTTTCTTTAAGAAATCGAGTGGATATTGCTAATAATAAATTATCAGATTTATTTATTTCCATTCATCATGATTCTGTTCAGCCTATGTATCTGAAGAAATGGGTCTATAAAGGTAGTGAAAGATATTATTGTGATCTCTATTCCGGGTATTCAATATTTTACTCTGCGAAAAATATTGAATCAAAAAAATCTCTTTTGTTTGCTAATAATCTAGGTGGGTTACTTGAAAAAAGTGATTTTTCTCCCTCATTGCATCATGCAGAAAAAATCAAGGGGGAAAACAGATTGCTCATTAATAAAGATTTAGGGATTTATAGAGTTGATGATTTCGGTGTCATAAAAAGTACAAAAATGCCAGCAGTCATATTAGAGTGTGGTGTTATCGTTAACAGGGATGAAGAACTATTATTAAGCAACAAAAAGAATCAAAAATCCTTGGTATCGTCAATAGTAAAAGCTATAGACTTATATTTTAAGAATCAAGCTTTTTCAGGAAAGTATACGAATAAAAATATATGGTAAATCAGTTGAGTATTCTGGGATGTAAGAGGCGGGGGTTAATTAAGTGTTTAATTTAAAGGAGCAGTTATTGTTAGCGAATCCATAATGAGAATTTGGTCATATTATGAGGGCGAGTTCCAAGATGCAACATGAGCGTTACATCATGTGAGGGTTCGTGGAACCCGAGTGAATGGATGTTGTTAATGTTAATTTTACAAGCACTATAAAATTCATTATTATGCTTATCAAGAAAAATGATGTTTTGTCACATATTGATTTTGGGAATTCAGTTGCTGAATTTGATAAAGATTTAGAAAGATATTTTGTTAAAACAGATGTTTTTATTGATTTTATTAATGATAAGTATGATATTGTTTCTGGCGATAAAGGTACGGGTAAAACTGCATTATATAGATATGTGTATAATAAAAAAAATAATATTCCTGAAATGTTCAGCGTTCAGGTTATCGCTGGATTTAATCCGGCAGGAACGCCTATGTTTTCAGGGTTAATTAATCAGGGCGTACTTGAGGAAGGTGAGTATATTAAAATATGGAAAGCATATTTTTTGTCCTTAGTCGGTAATTGGCTGTTGTTCTTGCATATCGGTCGGTATGACGAACGATTAAAACGGCTTGATAGTCTTTTGGATAAGTTGGGTTTGCGAAGTAAAGATGAAAAGCCTGCCAGCATATTTAAAAATATTACAGTGTGGCTAAAATATCTATTAAAACCAAAATCTATAGACTTTGAAGTGAAAATAGATTCCGATGATTTAATGCCCATTATTAATCCCAAAATTGTTTGGGAAACAGATGAAAATGAAATTCCACAGGGTTTTATGGGGGATTTTGATTATGATGAGGCTTTTGAATTATTAAATGATATAATTCAAAGTGATAATATTAAGGTGTGGGTTGTTCTTGACCGTTTAGATGAAGCATTTATTGGATATCACGAAATAGAGGTCTCAGCTTTACGTGCTCTTTTTAGGACATATTTAGATATTCAGGCTTTTCATGGTTTGAGATTAAAGATTTTTGTAAGAAAAGATCTCTTTAGGAAAATTATTGCGAGGCAGTTTGTAAATTTAACACATGTTAATGCACGAAAAAAAGAAATAGTGTGGGAGCCGGAAGATGCTTTGTCGATGCTATGTAAGCGAATCAAAGAGGGGCCTGAAAATAATAAAATGTTGTCTTTGAATGATTTGTCTGATTATGATGTTCTTTATAAAATATTTCCTGAAAAAATTGATAGGGCTGATCGAGGACAAAATACTTGGAGTTGGATTTTGTCAAGGACAAGTGATGGTACCAATTCTGTGATTCCGAGAAATATTATTGATCTTGCTAATATGTCAAAAGAAGAACAGATAAGGATTAATGTTAGGTCAAATAAAATTTATCATGAAAAAGATTCATTGATTGAAAATGAGGCTATAAAAAAAGCATTAAATAGATTGAGTGAGCAAAGAGTAGATGATACATTGTTTGCTGAGGTATCTGAAGATGTTAAACGTCTTATTGGTGCATTTAAAGGTAAGAAGTCAGAGCAAAATGATGAGTCGATTTCAAAATTATTTAATGTAGACATAGGAGAGGCATCAAGATATGCTAAAACTCTGATTGATATTGGCCTTTTTGAAGAAAAAAATGGATTTTATAAGATACCAATATTATATAGAGAGGGTTTAAATATAGTGAATGGGAAGGCGTTTTAGTTGTGTGGGAAATGGTACTCAGGGTCTTCCTGTAGGTGTGACGTAGGTAAGCATTATAAGAGATGAGGGAGGACCCCTCGCATTCAACTTGCAGGAGCAGGGTGCAACCGTATGCGGCTGGGGACGCAGACTAAGGGACGCAGGTGACAGAGGTGACTTTTGAGCATTTCTATCTTCTTTGATCAGAGCTGTATAGCGTTTTTTCGTACATCAAAATACTTTTGCAACGTATTTACTTCTAATATCTTAACTCTGAGCCGCAACCTTGAGCTTCGTGTGGGCGTTTTGCCGGAAACGTAGCGGTGGATGAGTTAAAGAGCTTGAGGATGTCATTTTGTAACGCAAATAACTATCCCTTACCTACGACAGGTTGATGGCGGTGAGCAGTGGGCGGTAGGCAAGTAGCCTGTATTCGGTATTCAGGAGGGCTTTTTGCCGGAATTTTCGCAGGGTGTCAGGCTGAAAGGAATTTCCTCGGGAAAGCGCCGGGCGTGAAGAGCGGAATGCCGTTCCATTCGGCAGGATCGAGCGGGATGTAATGTTGCCGGAGATAATTTCAATCATTTTGGAGCTTCCTGTAAAGGTGCCTGTAAAGGTATTCGCGGAAATTATTGGCGACTCTCTGTGATTGTATTGTTGTGACGACAATCTGCGTAAACTGTATTGGGCGTAATTAGCCTGTTTTAGAGGTTCCCGTGCATAAAAGGAGAACCCTGGCCATTAACGCCACTCGGGTTCTGTCACCCGTCGTGGCATAAGGGCACCTCTGTACCTGTTGCCGGAAGTCCTGAACGCATTAAACGAATCACAATGGTTTACAGCCTTCTCATGCTGCTCGTTATCTCATGTTTCAGTATTGCCGCATACGGACATGATAAGGCTGCATTTGTGCTCTACGATAAAGCCGACAGGGCGGTGAACTATCATAAGCTGCTGAAAAAGGTGAAGAAAAGCGACGTCGTGCTGT
>JAAXUP010000215.1 GCA_013335935.1 Eubacteriaceae bacterium
GAAGGGTTACCATCCCCAGACGAAGGTGCAAGACTGTTTCAGGATCATGATATGCAGATAGCGGGTCCGCCTCTCGATATTTAAGTATGCCATTTCGCCCGTTTCCGGATCAGGGAACAGCTATCCGGTTATCCCGTTTAGTACACAAATCAGGTCAGTTCCAATAAGCTGGAAATATCTATTCTCAGGAGTACTGTCCATTATTTGGCTGATTAGAAATGTTATTAAACATAAATGGGATATCCTTGTTATAGTGATTAACAAATCTGATTATAAGGAGTTTAATAATTTATGATATAAGACTCACACCAGAGTTTCCTCAATATCCCTTTATTAAAAACTGCGATTCTCTTTAATCGAAATAAACACAATTCTCAAGTTAATTTATTGTACTAAAATAATTTAGGCTATGAAAAAATCAATTGTCCTACTTATTGTTGTAGCATCTTTATTACAGAGCTGCGCAAAGATTTTCTACACACCGGATGCCCGATCGCTGGCACAGGATCAAAGTATTATTGCGATTGTTCCCCCAAAAGTTTCAATTGCAGCTAGAAGGAATGTTGACGGAACTGCTCTCATTGAACAGCAAAGAGCTGAGTCACTTAATTTTCAACGAGAAATGTATAACTGGATGCTAAAAAGAAAGATGCAAGGGAATATCACAGTCGATATTCAGGATGTGGAGACAACAAATGCTCTTCTCGCAAAAGCAGGTTTCAGGGAAGGTATAGCATTAACTCCTGATGAAATGAGCCGGTTCCTGGGAGTAGACGGAATTTTAACATCTAATTTTTCGTTATCCAAACCAATGTCAGAGGCTGCAGCCATTGCAGTTGGAATCATTGGCGGTACTACCGGTGCTACAAACGAAGCGACTGTGTCATTATCCATACATGATTTCGCGTCAAAGAAAATGATCTGGAATTATGATCAGCAACTATCATCTTCATTAGGCACCCCGGCCAGACTTGTTGATGACTTAATGAGGCAGGCAAGCAGAAAGATGCCCTACTTTTCAGGCAACTGAAAGGGATGAATACTGCCCGGTGAAAATTTAATCCAGAAAGTGAGAATACTTATGAAAGCAATTGTATATAACAGGTATGGATCACCAGATGTTTTGCAGCTCAAAGAGGTAGCGAAACCTGCTCCCAAAGACAATGAAGTTTTGGTAAAAGTATATTCTACAACTGTAACAGCCGGGGATTGGCGTTTGCGGAAAGCAGACCCGTTTTTGGCAAGGATCTTTAACGGTTTATTCAAACCAAGAAGAGTAAATATTCTGGGATTTGAATTGGCTGGTGTAATTGAAGAAGTTGGCAAAAAGGTAAAATCATTTAAGAAAGATGATAGTGTTTTTGCTTCATGTGGACTCAAATTCGGAGGATATGCTGAATATAATTGCCTTCCGGAAAATGATTTGATTGCCATAAAACCTTCCAATATGACATTTGAAGAAGCCGCAACAGTTCCTATAGGTGGACTAACTGCGCTAAGATTTTTAAAAAAAGCCGGCATAATGAGCGGACAAAATGTTCTCATATATGGAGCTTCAGGGAGTGTAGGGGTATTTGCAGTACAAATTGGTAGACATTTTGGAGCGCATGTGACAGCTGTATGCAGTACTACAAATATAGACCTTGTAAAGTCACTTGGAGCAGATAACGTTATTGACTATACCAGGGAAGATTTTACAAAACAGGAGACTAAGTTTGACATTATTTTTGACGCAGTCGGGAAAACTTCCAGATCTGCCTGTAAGAATTTATTGAAACCCAAAGGCAGGTACGTATCTGTAACTGGTACTGCAGGCAAAAGTCCAAATGATTTATTGTCCTTAAAAGAGCTCATTGAATCAGGAAAACTAAAGACTGTGATAGACAGACGGTACACTCTCGAACAAATCAGAGAAGCACATGTATATGTAGAAGGACAACATAAAAAAGGGAATGTAGTAGTAAAAGTATTTGAAAATAAGTGACTTGTTACGACCACATCTTACCAATGAAAATCCGGATGACATAAAAATCGCCTCATTATTACTCTTGGAAATTCAATAATGGATTCTATCAAACCAAACAAGATGACGCCATGACAAACGGAGAAAATACCAAAATGAAAAGAGCCCCGATGAGCTCGCTGCGGAAGACTTCGCTGGTTGCGTGAATATTCTACCTGCTGACATTTGTTTCGATCCCTACGTTCGTACACTACAGTTCTGTTCGAGGTCCGGACTACATCCTCGGTCCCGGCCCTGACACTCCCGTTATCCTCGGCAGCATCCTGGAGATGATCGTGGCGCTCGCCGGTATTGGTACAGCCATTGCATTATACCC
>JAAXUP010000111.1 GCA_013335935.1 Eubacteriaceae bacterium
TGCTATGAATGATGAAAGTCTTCTTGTTGAAAATTACCGTCTTTTTTCAAGCGATTCAATATGGCAATAAATTTAGCACTACCTATATTAGATGTATTAGTACGTGCAAACCTGCCAATAAATTGTAGTGTTGAAGCAAGTGATTTGTGGGCCTCATGGATTGCAGCTACTTTTAGGTTAGGAAAGTCAAACCCTTCTCCAAGCATGTTAACGCATATTATTCCATCAATTTCCTTAGCTTTGAGGCTTGTAATTGTCTGTTTTATGGTGTTATAGGTTGTTGAGCTATCTATTCGTTTTAGCCTAAGGGAAGTGTGAGTTTGATAAATCAATTCAAGATTTTTTGACTTCTCCTTCGTATCAGTCCTTACCATAAGATAGTGGTCAAATTTCTGAGAACGGTCATTTAGGAGAACTCTTTCAGCTTCAATTGCTATGAGGCGATCTTTTTCTGGAGCTTCCTCAATTGGTATGTAGGTTATCTCTCCGAAAATACCATCCTTATACGCCATCGATAAAGGATATGAATATATGTGGTCGCCTTTTATTTCTTTTTTGTCTAAACGAAAAGGTGTTGCAGTAACGAGTAATACCTCCGCATGTCTTATATTTAGAAGGATGTTTTGCCAGGTTTCAGCGGGTACATGATGAGCCTCGTCTACGACTATATAATCAAATAAAAGGCTATCCGGGTTTTCTGATAATGAAAGTGAAACCTGGGGAGTTCCTACTACGACGTCTGCTTGTACGATACTTTCATGCTGATCATCAGAGTATTTGTTTTTAAGTTCATACACATTCGGAGCGGGTGCTTCTTTATTCAAAACTCCAATATATTTCAAGGTACTTAGATTTTTGTAATCCTCGTATATCTGGCCTCGAACCATAACACTTGGCGTCACAACGAGAACCTTCTTTTTTGCTAAAACAAAAGGAGCCATCATTAGTACTGCCGTTTTCCCAGATCCAGTTGGCATGACTATGATGGCCGCTTCTTTTTTGTTAAGAGTACTATGGGCGGCAATAGCATGGATAGCACCAATCTGCGCTGATCGCAATCCTTTTGCTCCCGAGTTAAAACGTGGATAACAAATTTTACTATACATTTTCACAAAATAACTCATATATTCATTCACCCCTTTTACCGGAAAAATCTCAAAATTTTGCACCTATATTTAAGTTACCCCCATAATTATATTGATACGATTCACACCCCTAAATAACTTTGCACACCCTCAAGCACAGCGACTTTGGCTAACATTAAATTGTATCAATTTCGGTGCGATTATATCGTACACTCTTCCTTCGTAAGGCTCGATCATTTCGACCAACATCTTGACGATGCTTGGAGGTGTGTAGAATTCACCCTCGCTGGACCCGAATTTTCCCAGAAAGTATTCGTATACCCTTCCCAAAACATCCTGCGCTTTAGCGTTTTTATCTCCTAAATTGAAAGAGAAAAGATCGATTAGCTCTCCCAGCTTTGTCTTGTCAAGCTCCGGACGTGCGTAGTTCTTAGGCAGAACTCCTTTGAGAGTCTTGTTATCCTTCTCAATGGCGATCATGGCGTCATCGATGATCTGTCCAATGGTTGTCTGTTTTGCGTTCTTCTTGATGTTCTCCCATCTTGCAGCCTGTGGAACGAAAAAGATGTTGTCTTCCGTGTAAGCATCCTGATCCTCTTCAAATCCATCACCATCTGAAACTAACTCCTGGTACTTTTCCTCAAAGCTGTCGGAAATGTATTTCAGAAAGATTAACCCTAAAATGACATCCTTGTACTCTGACGACTGGATACCGCCTCTTAGCTTGTCGGCCATCTCCCACAATTTGTTCTCAAACTCCAATGTTACTGACACACTCATTCCCCCTGTTTGTATGCTTCCAACGCAATCTATTCGACCATCAACACTATTCTGACGGATTAAACACATATAAATATTATACCTTTAACTTCTTCAGTACGTCAAAGTTAAACGGGACTTTTTATTCCAAAATTTACCTCATACCAAAAAAAATCGCCCTTTAATCATTTAAGGGACATTTTTCTTACTACTGTTAGCTGTCAGTGCTGCTTTCTTCTGTCGAAACCTCTTCATTTTCTTCGTGATCAACTTTTGATTTCTCCTGGTTCAAGTGTTTGATGACAAACAGGATCGGTACAGCTATGATGGCGATCCAACCGAGGAATAGTGCTATTAGCGTTCCGGCGAACCAACAACCGCAAAAAGTTGAGAAAATTCATTTGAATCCGAAATAGTATACATCAAAAATTTCGTTAACGATCGTGAAGAAGTATATCCCTAACACAAACCCCACGATGTATGAAAGTATTAACAAAATGTATCATCGCCTTAAATATACTGCAATTTACTTTACTCTTCATTACTTCATTGTAACAAATACATTCTTTGCTACCTCTCCAAGGACCCTTGTCGACGTCATGTCAATCGAACCTCCAATGGGCCCTCTTACTTAAGGGATGGTCTTTCCAAGTTTCACAAGAATACTGCGCTAGACAATTCTAGTGCTAACATCCTTGAAGATTTCAGCAGTAGTCTTTCCAGTCAACATAAACATTATTTATATTGCGATTAATAGGTATGCTATAATATTTTATATCCAGATTTTTTAATCATTAATTAGAAGGAGATTCAAATGGCAAATCTATTTATTATTGGAAATGGTTTTGACATAGCACATAATTTAAAAACATCTTATAATGACTTTTATAATTACCTTAAGAAAAAATTTCCTGATGCAGATGAAAATAGAATTATATTGCCAACAGGAAATATGATGCCTGATGGTGGTATTGAATATAACGAAGTTGAAACTGTAAGTCTCTTATTGTTTTTAATTTCCGATGCAGAAAATTGGGGAGATAAGTGGTCTGACGTAGAAAATTCATTAGGAAATTTTAATTTCAGTTATTGTTTTGATGATTTGCCTGAGTTTTTTGATAAAGAGGGGGATCGTGATTATCAATATGAATATTACAATAATGAAGACAGATCATCACATCTTGTCACTCCTATTTTAGAAATTACTGACCATTTTTCAGATTGGATATCTTTAATATATACATATCCGAAACAGGATTTCAAGAAATTAATAGATAACAAAAATGATTTATTTTTGACTTTCAATTATACCCTAACACTTGAAAATTTATATGATGCAAAAAATGTATGTCACATTCACGGTAGGCAATGTGAAAAAATACTATTTGGTCACGGAAATTATAAAGATTTTCATAGCCAAGATTCTATACCCATATTTCGGTGCCGAAAGCAGCGTTCAACATATTCATGATAGTTTAATGAAAGATACTTCTTACGCATTAAAAAAACATCAATCCTTTTTTGATGAAAGTATATCCGTTGTTATCAATATATATTCGTATGGTTTTTCGTTTTCAAATGTTGATATAATTTATATAAACAAGATATGTAGCGTAATTCAAACCGAAAATTCAGTTTGGTACTTAAATGATTTTGATAAAATTTCTGCGCGAAACGAATTTGAAGAAAAAATTCGTAAATGTGGATATAAAGGTAAATTTGATACATTTCATATTATTTGCTAATTACTGCTGTTAATAACATTGTCATCTAAATTTTTGTACATTATCCTCCAATGTTAACCTAGTGTAATCTTTTCCTCGACGCCTTTCAGGCGACAATCGAAACTCCGCTTCCATTTCCGGGCACATTCGAACAGCATCTTCGATGCTATTCTCCTAATCCGGAAAAGTTTGGACATGAGCGAGCTAAGTCGAACTTTTCCGGATTAAAAACAGCCTCAGACCGATTCTCCCCTCTAGGGAAAATACCAATCTGAGGCTGCTAATTTAATTAAGAGTCGGGTGTCTTACTTTTCAGATATCGCTTCTACCGCATTTTTCGCAGCGATTCTGCCTGAGTTGAAACCCCAGGATAGGTTGATTCCAGAAACATTGGTATAGGAAACTCCATCCATAATATTTCCCTGAGATTCCACGCCTACTGCGTACAATCCATCAATCAATTTTCCTTTCGTATCCAACACCTGGCAGTTGGTATCCACCTCTACCCCGCCGTTTGTGCAATAGGCAACCGTTGTCCCTTTGACCGCATAGTATGGACCTGCTCCTAAGGTGTTTAACTTGCTGACCTTTTTCCCAAACAGCGTGTCATTTTCTGCTGCGCACATTGCATCGTAGGTCGATACGTTATTTTTCAAGATTGCTGGGTCTGCACCGATTTTCGACGCGATTTCTTCCAAAGATCCTTTATAGGCCAATTCCTGGGTGATGGCTTGGTCTAAAACGGCCTGAATATTGGACATGGGTACATCTTTACCAATGGTATTGTATTGGAAACTAAATGCCATGGGTTCATAATTTTGTCCCACTGAGCTTGTCCCCTTCTTCGCAATGTCATCGACTTGTTCCTGAGACAGAAGTGCATAGTAATAAGACCCCTGCTTTGAGTGGGTAACAGAACCTCTGGTCATATCAAAATCCTGAACCTCTTCATTCATAAATCGCTCCCCTTGATCATTCACCTGTAGCAGTGCCGAGGTGGTAATCAAGGAATAAGGGATTGCACGGTCGAAACCATTAAACCCGGTTACTTCCGCCGGAACACCGATGGCGTGGGTACAGATGGTGGACGCATTATATTCGTTGGCACCAGCCTTTAACATCATGGTCAAACCGGAACCATCATTTTGCTTCAGTCCCAGCACGCTATAGACTGCGCCAAGCTTTTCCTGCTGCATTTCTTCATTGCCCGCGAATCCGCCCGTTGCCATGATCACGGCATTGGCATTGACAGTGATTTCGGTTCCATCATATTTGACCGCTTTGATCCCGGTAATTTTTCCGTTCTTGTCTTTTATTAATTCCGTCGCTGTGGTTTCCGTCAAGATGGTATCCACATCCTTGACCATGTTCTCGAAGTAGCCTCTTGTCTCCAAGCCCATATATGGCATTTTGGCAAATGCATTGATCAACTGGGCACCGCCATGTGCTACGGCAAAGAAAGAGGTATCCGGTACGAGCTCAAAACCTTTGCCCACCAGCCAGTCGATGGTTTCTCCGGAGTTATCGATGATTTGACTGAACAGAGATCCCTTGATGGACCAGTTCATCAATTCCTCGTAGTGATTATAGTAATCCTGCTTAAACTTTTCATCTACGCCGTAGCCCTGGGCTACCTGAGCTGTAGAGTTTATTCCCATAGGACCGGCTGAAAGACCGCCTGTGCCACCAAGTCTCGCAGACTTTTCAACCAATACAACTTTCGATCCAAGCTCTGTGGCTTGTGCTGCCGCTGTGGTTCCGGAGGTCCCTCCACCCACAACTACAACATCACAATTGTAGGTTTCTTTTTTAGTACTTTTTGCGACTTCTCGGTCGAATCCTTCCGGATCCTGCCCCGCTTCTGTGATGGCATTTTTGATTGCCAGAATGGCACCATTGCTGCTTGCCGTGGCTCCGGTAATCCCATCAATACTCAAGGACTGAGCCGCAATTATCCGGTTCGGCAGCAGTTTAGCTACATCAAAGAAGATCTGATCCAAATCGTTTACAGCCACCGTTTGCAAAAAGAACATGGGCGAATCCTCTGTAATGATATGATCTTTATTGATTTTTTTCTCCAGTTTGATTTCCTCTATTTTATCCTCTGACACCTTTACCGTCGCAATAATTTCCCCGGCATATCCCTTTGCCGTGCCGGTATAGGTTCCCGGTTTCATTTTGACAGCAACTTTTTCATCACTGGATCCTTTTGCCTGAGCAAAGACCTCTTTAGCCGCTTTTAAAACCGCCGTGCTGGTATAGGTTGCACCGGCTACGCCGTCCACCTCGGCTGATTTCGCGTTTAAGATCGCGACTTCAAGAACCTCCGCTGCCTTTCCTCCCACACCCGGCGTTTCATCCGGTGCATCAATCTGAATATTTGTTAATTCATCCCCTTTAAATGTGCCTGTTACTTTTACGGCTCCTCCAAAACCTTTCGATTCCGAAGAATACGTTTTTTCTTGTCCCTGACATCCCATCAATGGAAACAATAGAGATAAACAAAGAAACAGAACTAAACCTTTCTTACCTGCTGATTTCATTTCACGCCACCTTTTCTGCTTATTAATTTTTTCACACAACTTACCTGTTTATCGTAAGGCATCTTTTGAT